>JAUICR010000001.1 GCA_030427785.1 Bacteroidia bacterium
CGCCACACTCACCAAGGTTTGCTCTAAGGTGTCCTCAGCATTATAAATGGGAATTACTATGGAAAAGGACGCTTTCAATATTCAAAGTATTTGCCTGGGAAAAGTCGTTTTCGTAAGTCCTTGGCAGGTTTTAACAAACCCAGCGAAATCACCACTTGACGTGAAATTACAAAGGCATAGGTTCGGATAATATGCAGCAAAGCCAAGGGCTTATATTTTCTGAAAAAGCGATAGAGTTTCAAGTTGAGTCTAAAGTTTTCTTTGGTCCAGGTTTGCCTTGGCAAGCTACCTATCCACCAGTGCGAAATGCGGCTCAAAGCATGGTCAGCATTTGCTTCGCTATTGGGCACTTCGGCTCGTATAAAATCGTTGATGCGGATGATTTCTGAATAAACGGTTCCATCCACATTGGCCCGCTGCCTTTGGGTACGATCATGTACCCTAAAGTAATTCAGCAATTTTGGCGTGAAAGCCAAGTCATGATGAGCAAGCAGCTTGGCGTATAAAAACCAATCTCCATTTAGCTTCATGGTTTGATCGGCCATACCAGCTTCTAAATAGGCGCTTTTTCGCATTAGCGCACCACTCGCATTTGGAATTGGATTGTGAAAGAGTAACCACTCTCGGCAGGCGTCTTGCCCACTTTTTACAAAAGGTTTTTGCCATGCATCCGATTCATAAATGAACTCCAAATTCTTCTGGTAGCTGTTTTTTATTTCGCCCGCTTCATCTACCAGGTAGGTTTGCGCATAGGCTATGCCCACTGTGGGGTTTTTATCTAATAGTGGAACTAAGTTCTCTAATAAATCTGGCTCACAAAAGTCATCACTTTCGGCAAACCATAGATACTCGCCTTTGGCCAGGCCTACGCCTTTGTTCCATTGTGCAAAGGGGCTCCCGGAGTTTTTTTCATTAATATGAACTTGAATTTCTGGATGTTTTTTTGCGTAAGCTTCAATCACCTCGCGGCTATTGTCGGGAGAGCAATCATCAAAAACAAAAAGTTCAAAATCACGGAAAGTCTGATTCAGCACACTATCCAGCCTTTTAGGCAGATAATCTGCATGATTGTAATTGGGAACTATGATAGAAACCTTGGGCATAATAACGTGTAGAGCTGGTGAAAATAGAAATTCTAAACGGAGGCTTTTACATAGGTTTTGAAATTGGCCAATAAGGGTTTTTTGCAAAAATCTTCCAGCGCTTTAATTTTAGAAACATTCAAGGCCAATAAATCCTCATATTGGATTTCGATATAGTTTTTTTCTAAAGTAGTTTTATAGCTATTTGCTTGCGCAACATAGCTTTCGCAAAGCTTTAGGTTGAAATTCATGTCATCCAGTTTAGAGTCTTGCACTTCACCGGTTACCTTATTTCGCTTTGCTAAACTTTTAGCTACAGCTTGCTTATTACGAATTACATGAATCACTTTAGCTTTGGGAAATTGCTCCAGCCACATTGGTAGCGTAAATGTATTTCGAGGGTCTTTCCACCCCCATGCTGGCGATTTTAGCTTCAGTAAATTTTGGCGTAGCCTACCATAAGTTTTAAAGTGCTCATAAAACATTTCGGCTCCAGTCAGGGATTTATAATGTTCTTTTGAAGGGACTTTAGGCTCCAGCCAATTGGCATCTGCCGCCCATAATGTCTGTTGATTCAAACTCAAAAAAGGAACCGATTCGTAGTTGTGATCTTTTACCACCCCCATAAATATTCCTGATTTTTCGAGTACCTGAGCAACCAAAGAGGTGCCACTACGATGCATGCCAATAATAATATAAGGAGCGGGAATACTTAACATCAGGGCTTAGATTTCCAGTTTTGATCTATGTAAATACCGGGTGTGGCTTTTTGCTTAAAATTACCCGAACCGTAATAATCACCCAGTAAAACCTCGAAGTTTAGGGCACGATCTATCAAGTCTACCGGAAATCCGTTGATCATTAGCTTGGCGCGTAAATAATAGCTGCCCGCCATTAGCGGAAGCTTGTTTATAGTACATTCAAAACTTTGTTCTTCGCCTTCCAATTTCAAACTGGTTCCTACAAATTTGTTGCTCAGGCTACTCAAGAAGTTTCCACTTGCGTTAAAAATATTGAGCTCCAAATCAAGATCGTGAGTGGCGCTAGGTTTTAGCGATTTGATAGAAAAATTTATCACCGCAGGTTCTCCCGAAATAAGCAATGAGCCATTTTTAGAATTTGGGTGTGAAATTTCCAGCTGACTGAATTTTAACTCACCACTGCCTTTCCTATCTTTTCTTTGGCCTATAGGAAGCGCATTGGCTGTTTCGGTCATTTCCCGCATGTATTGGTCAGTGACTGACTTGGCATCGCCAATCGTTTTTACCTTTCCTTTTTCTAAAAAGATTATTTGCTCACACAGGCTACGAGCTACACTCATATTATGACTTACAAAAAGTACGGTTCTGTTTTGCTGATGTGTGGCTTCGTCCATTTTGGCAATACACTTGCGTTGAAACTCGGCATCACCCACCGCCAGTACTTCGTCAATCAGCAGAATTTCTGACTGTAAATGTGCCGCCACCGAAAAAGCAAGACGAACATACATACCGCTGCTGTAGTGTTTTACAGGCGTGTCCAAAAAAGCTTCTACCCCCGAAAAATCTACAATTTCATCAAACTGCGCTTTGATTTCGGGTTTCTTCATTCCCAATAAAGCACCATTCAAAAAGATGTTTTCTCTACCGCTGAGCTCGGGGTGAAACCCAGTACCTACCTCTAGCAGAGAAGCTAATCGGCCATTTATATGAGCGTGACCTGAGCTGGGCTGGGTAATGCGCGATAGGATTTTTAGAAGGGTAGATTTGCCGGCACCATTGGCACCAATAAGCCCGGTTACTTTTCCCTCTTCTATTTCGAGATTTATGTTTTCTAAAGCTTTGAAAACCTCTTTATTCTTTCCTTTCTGAATGAGATATTCTTTGCTGATGTTTTGAATAGAAATGGCAGAAGTACTCATACGATATCAGCTATTTTCATTTCCATTTTTTGAAACAGGGCTAGTCCACTTACAAATAATACCAGGCCGGCAGCATAAGACATAAGTATCAGCGGATTGAAATCCCCACCAAATAGTATAGCTCTGAAGCTCTCAATAATTCCGGTCATAGGATTTAGGTACAATACAAAATCCCATTGGCTGGGGATAATTCCGCTTAGTAAATCGGCCGAATAGGCCACCGGGGTGAGGAAGAAAATGAATTGCAAAACAAAGGGTAAAATTTGCTGCATATCTCTGTATCTGATAGATAGGGCTGCCGTCCATAAGCCAATGCCTAAAGCTGAAATAGCCGTTCCCGCCAAGGCGATGAGGAAGAACAAAATACCGATACCAAATACCTCATAATATAGAAGTAGGGCTATGAGCAATACGAAGCCTACCAGTGGCTCTACCAATCCTACTATGGCTCGGGATAGAGGTAAGGTGAGTTTAGGAAAATAGATTTTCCGAATCATCCCTTGATTATTAATCAACGAGGCGGCAGATTGTGTAATCACATAGTTGAAATAGTTCCAAAGTATCAATCCGCTTAAGGCAAACGGGAGGTAGGGAACGCCCTCTGTAGGGACTTTTACAAGTTTTTGAAAAACCACAAAAAGCACAGCCACTGAGGCAATAGGCTGAATGAGCGACCACCAATAGCCAATAAATGTTTGAGCATAGCGCACCTTATAATCGCGGGCGGCAAAGGTGAGCATGAGCTGCCTTTGCTCTATTACTTCCTTTAGATTTTCCCACAAGCCTTGGTTTTTGGCTGTGATACTTCGCGAATATTTTGATTGCTGATTGATAGTTTTCAATTTTCACAAATATAGATGTAGAAAGCGAATGCTGCTAGTTTAAGTGCGGTGCTGTTTAATTTAAGAAATCCTTCCCCATTGCAGCTTGCCTTTTGTTTTGGCATTGAATACCTGAACGAGCCTTGCATATTTTGGGTTTTCTAATTGTGGGTCTTCTTTTAGTATAGAAACCACCGCATTTTTAGCTGCTTGCAATATCTCGCCATCGTGTAGCAAGTCGGCTATTTTTAGGTTTAGCATTCCGCTTTGGCGCGTGCCCATCATATCTCCGGGGCCACGAAGCTTCATATCCACCTCAGATATTTCAAAACCGTCATTGGTGCGCACCATCGTTTTAATTCGTGTTTTGGCATCATTGCTCAGTTTGGCTCCCGTCATTAGTATGCAAAAACTTTGCTCTGCTCCACGGCCAACACGTCCGCGCAATTGATGCAACTGGCTGAGGCCAAATCGTTCGCTGCTTTCTATGATCATTACAGAGGCATTTGGCACATTCACACCTACTTCTATTACAGTAGTGGCCACCATTATTTGGGTTTTGCCTTCGGCAAATCGCTGCATTTCCAGGTCCTTATCTGCGGCTTTCATTTTGCCATGGACTATGCTTACCTGATAATCGGGACGTGGAAAAGCCCTAACCACACTTTCGTAGCCATCCATCAGGTCTTTGTAATCCATGGCGGTTGACTCTTCGATAAGAGGATACACGATGTATACTTGGCGTCCTTTGGCAATTTCTTCCTTGAGAAAACCAAAAACAGCAAGACGATTGGTATCATATCTATGCACGGTGGTAATGGGTTTTCGGCCGGGAGGCAATTCGTCAATCACCGAAATATCAAGATTGCCATAGGCTGTCATGGCCAAAGTGCGAGGAATAGGAGTGGCCGTCATGATAAGCACATGGGGAGGCAGGGTGTTTTTTTTCCAGAGTTTTGCTCTTTGGGCCACACCAAATCGATGTTGTTCATCTACCACTGCCAAGCCAAGATTTTTGAATTTTACCTTATCCTCAATCAAAGCATGTGTGCCTATTAGGATATCAAGCGTGCCGTCTTCCAGCTTTTGATGAATTTCTCTACGCTCAGCAGTTTTTACACTCCCGGTGAGCAGGCGCACTTCCAGGCCCAGAGGCTCAGTCAATTCAATGATTCCATTATAATGCTGATTTGCCAGAATTTCGGTGGGGGCCATCATGCAGGCCTGAAAACCATTGTCCAATGCCATAAGCATGCACATAAGTGCAACGATGGTTTTGCCGCTGCCTACATCGCCTTGCACCAGTCGGTTCATATGGCGGCCATGCATTAGGTCTTTTCGTATTTCTTTTAGTACCCTTTTTTGTGCTCCCGTTAATTCAAAAGGCAATACTTCTTCATAAAATTTATTGAACTTTTCGCCAAGTCCTTCAAATACAAAACCTCGATAATCTCGTTGATGCACCAATTTTTGACGTACCATTTCGAGCTGTATAAATAGAAATTCGTCAAACTTCAATCGGTATCGGGCTTTTTCCAATCTTTCAAGATTCTTCGGAAAATGAGTTTCAAAATAGGAAGCTTCAAGGGGTGCCAGATTTAAACTTTCTCTCAGGGGCTCGGGATAAAAATCTTCAATCTGCCCTTTGATAACAGGTAGGAGAGTCTTGGTAAGCTTGGCTAAACCTCGGGCATTTAAGCCTCTTGAGTTCAGTTTTTCGGTAGATGGATAAACGGGCTGCAACCCTTGAAGTGGACTGGCTTTAAAGTCGGCCATTAGCTCCAGCTCAGGATGAGCAAAGCTGTAGCGATTATTGAAAACACTGGGTTTTCCAAACAATACGTATTCCTGATTTAACTTAAGAGCTGATTTTATCCATCGCGCTCCCTGAAACCAAATAAGTTCTACATAACCGGTTTCGTCTTCAAATCTTCCCGTTAGTCTTTTGCTTCTTCCTTTTCCGGGCTGCTCCTCCAGTTTGGTTATTTTACCTATTATCTGAACATCAGCCTCCATCGAGCTCAGTTCATTGATTTTGTAAAATTTGCTCCTGTCTACATATCTGAATGGAAATAAGTGTAAAAGGTCATGGCAGGTAAAAATCTCCAATTCCTTTTTGAGAAGTTCGGCCTTTGATGGGCCTACTCCTTTTAGATATTCGATAGGTGTATGTAGGGTGATTTGAGACACGCTGCAAATTAAAATTCTTTGGCAACAAGTCTTACATTTATCCCCATGAAAAAATATGCCCTACTCATTCTTGTTTTTGCTTGTTTTATTAGCACTGCTCAGGAAACCGATTTTAAGCGGCTTACGCTAATGCTCAATCTCGATACCAATATGCGAGAGGTTTTGGGCACCGTATCATTGACCTTTAATTGTAAGTGGAACGAGAAGTCTGCAAATGATTCTATTTATCTCAATGGAATAAATATGGATTATAAAATGGTGAGCCTAAATGCCAAACAAGTAGATTTCTCATTTGATGAAAAAGGGATTTGGTTTATAACTGAAGCCGGGCACTTAAAACCCAAGGATAATACCATAGTGATTCACTATAGTTGCAGGCCTAGGCGAGGAATCTTCTTTGTGGGTTTGGATAACGAAACCGGATTATCCAAAAGACAAATATGGACGCAAGGGCAGGGGATAGATCATCGCCACTGGATACCCTATAAGGATGATCAAACCGATAAGCTGGTTACGGAAATGATTGTAAGCTTTGATTCATCCTATCAGGTTGTTTCTAATGGAGAACTGGTGATGAAATCGAAAAATGATTATAAAAAGAACGAGCACATTTGGCATTACCGCATGAAAGACCCACACCCAGGGTACCTAATGATGCTGGGTATAGGAAAGTATGATAAGAAGGAAACAAAAAGTAGAACAGGTATAGCATTAAGCCAATACTATTACCCCGAACGGGCGGAGGATTACCCTTGGTATTACTACAAAAATGAAGAGATTTTTAACTTTTTAGAAAAAGAAATTGGAGTGGCCTATCCGTGGCAAAACTACAAGCAGGTACCTGTGCAGGATTTTCAACACGGTGCCATGGAGAATACTTCGGCTACCATTTTTGGCGATTTCTTTTTGGTAGATAAATATGCTTTTAAGGATAGAAATTATACCTATGTAAATGCTCATGAGCTTGCTCATCAGTGGTTTGGAAATTATGTGACTGCTGAAAGTAGTGATGATCATTGGCTGCATGAGGGGTTTGCCACGTACTACCAGTGGCTCAGCGAAAAGAATTTATATGGTTCCGATTTTTTTGATTGGGAAAGGTACAAGGCGGCCGAAATGGTTTTTGATGCTTCAAGGATTGATACAGTACCGCTAGGAAATGGCAAGGCGGGTTCAAGTCGCTTTTACCAAAAAGGTGCTTGGGTGCTTTATATGATGAATAGAGAATTGGGTCATGAAACTTTTAGGAAAGTAATCAAGCATTATCTCGTTCAAAATAAGTTTGGAGTGGTTACCACGCAAGATTTTATTAAAGCCATAAAAGAGGTCACTGGGAAGGATTTTAGTGCCTACTTCCGTAACTGGGTAAGTACTGCTGGTGAGCCTAGCTTTAATTTGAAATCGTGGCAAGAAGGAGATTCATTGCTTTTGCAATATCTACCTGGCGAGATGCCATTTGCTGATAGTACCTATACTGTAGATGTGGATTTGTACATGGAAGATGGCTCCAAGCAAAATAGGTCTTTAGTACTTGGCTCATCTGCCATTAGCAAAACGATATGGGTAAATAAGGACTCAACATCTCTACTAGATTATTGGGTGTTTAATCCTAACATGAAATCTTTAGCCATAGTAAAGGAAGAAAAACCCGTAGCTATTTGGGTAAAGCAGTTGGAGTCAAATGGTTTGTTGGATAAGTATGAAGCTCTAAGAGGTTTGTCCGGTTTTGCACTTTATGAAAAGGAAAATGCCTTAAAAACTATTTTTCTAAATGAAAAAGAGCATTATGCCTTACGAGCCGAAGCCTTAAGACAACTTATTAGCGGAGGGTTTGAAAGGAGCGACATGTACATTTCTATGGCAATAACAGATGATAATAGTGATTTGCAAAAGGAGACCTTAGAAATGCTAGAGCACCCAACTGATGCTCAACGAAAAATGATAGCCAAGCTGCGATTTGATAAGCCTTATAATTTGCGTGTAAGCGCCATTCATAAGTCTATAGATTCCAACGATCCTTTAAATAATGAATGGTTGAAAAACTCGGGCCTGTACAGCGAGCCAGGCCTTCCTAGCCATCAAGTGGCCATTACGGCCAGCGTATATCGTTATCTTATTTTTAAAGAAGATACCGCCTTGCTGGTACTCAAAAATTATAGCTCTACAGGTTTTGATTTTATGACACGCATAGAAGCTATGAATGGTTTATTGGCATTGCAATACTTTGACAAGGAAATGCTGCCAAACTACTTTGAGGCCATGTTTAATTATAACCGAAAATTAGCTAGAGCGGCAAGAGCTGTTTTGAGCTCGTATTACGAAAACGAAGATTACAAGAAGTGGATTGACCACTATGTAAAGAGCAAGAAAAGAGATTGGAGCGATTTCGAGATACGAATGCTCAACCGTACTTTTGGCTTAAATCTCGATTAATGCATTCTCGCTACGCAAGGTTCTTTCAGTTTATCATCATATTTGGTGACCTCCTTCTTTTGAATGGAGGTTTTTTGATTGCCGGTGCTTTGCGATTTGATGAAATCAATATCCAGGAAACCCGCTACTACGACTACTATGTGCAGCTTTTGGTGTTTCTCAATATGTCGTGGTTGTTTCTTTCATTGCTATTTAAAACCTATGATACTCGTATAAGCCTTGTGCCGCGAAAGGCGGCTGGTAAGGTGCTCAATGCATTTTTTGTACATCTATTTATTCTGCTTCTTTTTTTGGTGGTTTTAAAAAAGGATGAATACTCACGATTATTTTTAATCTACTTCTACATTTCCTTTTTCCTAACGCTCTTGCCTTGGCGGTTTTACTTTTTAAGATTTTTAAAAGTGTTCAGAAGTAAAGGCTTCAGCTTTCGAAAAGTAGTATTGCTAGGAGAGGGTAGGGCTGTGGAGCGCCTTTACGAATCATTAAAAGAACACCCGGAATATGGACTGGAGTTTGCCGCCTATTTTTCGGATAAGCCTGTGGGTGGGGTTCCCTTTTTGGGGCCCGAAAGTGAGTGTGCAAACTACTTGAAAGAGCATGAAATAGAGGAAATATTTTGCGCGTATCCTTCGGGAGATGAGCGCTTGATTAGGTGGTTTCGCTTTGCAGATGAGCACTTAATTCGTTTTAGAGTGTTACCTGATTTAGGAGTGGAACACACTACAGGTATTGAAATTGATTTTCATCATGATGTACCGGTATTGTTGCAGCGAAAGGAACCTTTAGAACATCTTCATCTCCGTTTGCTAAAGCGATTTGTAGATGTACTCATTTCGCTGATCGTCATTCTGTTTATCTTTCCTTGGCTCTTCCCCATCTTGGTTATCGGGGTAAAGATGTCGGGGCCTGGGCCAGTGTTTTTTAGGCAACAAAGAACAGGTTTGCGAGATGATGGTTTTAGCATATTAAAATTTAGAAGTATGGTGGTAAACCCAGAGGCTGATAAGAAACAGGCAACTTCAGATGATATGAGAGTAACTGCTTTTGGCCGATTTATTCGCAGGCATAATTTGGATGAAATGCCACAGTTTTTTAATGTGCTAAAAGGAGATATGTCGGTAGTCGGGCCTAGGCCGCACATGTTGGCGCATACAGCTGAGTATCGCGCATTGATTGATAAATATATGGTAAGGCATTTGGTAAAGCCTGGTATTACCGGCTTGGCACAAACTACAGGACTCCGCGGTGAAACAGAAACTACCGAGCAAATGGAAAACCGTGTAAAAGCCGATGTGTATTATATCGAGAATTGGTCTATCCTCTTAGATCTCAAAATCATTTTCACCACCATTTATCAGACTATAAGGGGAAGCGGACAGTAGGTTTAAATAACCGACTGCTGCATCACCACTTCGTATTGTTCGGCCACAAGTTTCCAATTGTACTTTTCGCGAATGCTAGTCAGATTGTTTTTGATTTTTGCCAGCTGAGTATCATTTCTTTCCATCAGATCAGCGGCATTGGCAATGTCATTCAAATCGGAAAAGTAGGAAGCATTGTCGCCAAGCACTTCTCTGTTGAATGGATTGTCATGAGCCGAAATCATACAGCTACAGGCCATAGCTTCTAGTAGTGAGGGGTTGGTTCCGCCTACGCTGTGGCCATGAAAGAAGATATTAGAAAAGTACCTGAGGTTATGAATAGCTTCTTTATTATATGTTCCTTTAATAAACCGAATTCTACTGTCTTTGTACTTGCGCTTTAGCATTTCCCCATATTCAGATTCGTGGTTTCCAATAATAATAGTAACCCTTTTACTTTGGCTCTTTTGTATACCAGCCAAAATCATTTCAATGTTATTTTCGGGCTCAAGACGCGCTACTACAAGATTGTACTCTCCTGGTTCTACTCCGTATTTTTCCAATACATTAGGGTTTGGATCCTTTAAAATTTCAGCCCCATACGGAATATAAATCACCTGATTTTTGTACTCTTTGTTTAAATAACTTTCTATTTCCTTTGAGTCGGCTATTAAAAGATTACTCCCGTTGGCAGCCCACCGTTCAGCTCGCTTCAAAAATTTTTGAACCCTATGATTGTACTTTGAGCGTTTCCACTCTAGGCCATCCATATTAGTTATTATTACTGCATCACCGGGCAGTAGCTTTTGCCAAATGCTGCTAGAAGTGTAGCCCAACATCAGGATTACATCAAAGTTTCTTTTCCTGGAATCGATAATGCAATTGAGGTCATATATAAATTGGCCAAACGTGCCAATGCGATGCTCGGGGTCATACTTATGAAGTATCTCAACTCCTTCATACTCTTTTTGCTGATAAGGATGTTTGTGCGAAGAGTACACCAAAACTTTATGACCTGAGGCTGCAAGTCTTGTCCCCAATTGTTGGGCACATTCTTCAAACCCACCATATTTGTTAGGAATTCCTCGCGTACCTATTATTCCGATGTTCATAGTATTAATTCTCTTTTACCAGAGATTGGTAAATATCTAAAATCTGCTGTGCCGAACGCTTCCAGCTAAAATTTTCTTCCACCCACTTGCGGTGATCTTCATTTTTATCCAAGGCATTCAGCACTGCTTTTTTTATAGACTCTACATTGTCGGGTTCGCAATATTCAGCTTTATCCCCAAATAATTCTTGCTGTGGACCTCTATTACCCACCACCACCTGACAGCCGGCTTTCATAGCCTCTAAGGTAGCCAAACCTGTAGTTTCATAGTAACTAACTAATGCATGTACTTTGGCCTGGCAAAACTCCTTCTGCAGATTGTCAGAACTAATACGACCTGTAAAACGTACATCACTGTTGGCGGCTTGTTGGCAGGCAGTAAAGTAAGCCTTTTGGTTGGTAGCAACTTGGCCAGTTAGTGTTAGGCTGATGCCAGTGCCTTGTAGAGCTTTTATTAATGATAGTTGGTTTTTAGGGCCTTCAATACGGGCGGCACATAGTACGCCTACTCTATTACCTGAGCTGTTGCAGGTAGGTATATGCTCGCTACCTAAGCTCACTTTTTTGTGAGGTGGTAAATAACCCAAATCTCTTTCTATCAAGTCAAGTTCTTGCTGAGAGGTGCTTACTAAATAGGAACTTTTTTTTAGAAGATGGAGCATGCTGTTCTTCTGACCCGCTATCAGGTAGTTCCACCCCGGAAATTTATCAGAGCTATTTAGCCACCTAAAAACAGTTTTTAAATAATCAAAACGA
Organism: Bacteroidia bacterium; assembly: GCA_030427785.1. Taxonomy (GTDB): domain Bacteria; phylum Bacteroidota; class Bacteroidia; order Flavobacteriales; family Schleiferiaceae; genus Owenweeksia. The sequence goes on from JAUICR010000001.1 coordinate 11,655, forward strand.
AAATTTCCGAGCATTTTACCCAATGTGGATGCCAATCCAGAACGATGGAGAATATCGTATTCTCTATAATCGTGGTAAATGCTGCTAATTACCAAAGGTGCTTTTTGCTTAAGAGCACTTTTAGCATCAGCGGGGCGAATAAGATTGAAGAAATGGATAATGTCGTAGCTCTCTTTTTCAGATATTTTTTCTCTTAAGGATATATGCACTTCGCATCCCATAAGGCGTAGATATTTAGCCGTTTGGTCTACCTGAAGCGTGTCTCCTCCAGGTTGTTTATACAGTGTAGATCGTGTAAGAAAAAGTATTTTCATTAATGTGTTGCAGGCATTATTCTTCGTAATATTGCCGATTCAAATTAAGGTTACGAATCTATTAAAATCAAAATGTAATGAAGCGTATTATTTTAGGCTTAAGTGTTGTTGTACTTGCTGTTGCTTGTGGTCCTGCAGAATCTTCTGAGGCGCCAGCTAATGAAGCGTCACAAGAAACTATGGAAACTCCGGTAGAAGAAACTGCTCCGGCAGAAGCACCTGCTGCTATGTCTTTTACAGTAAAAACTACTGGTGAGACTATGACAGATATGGCATTTGCACCAAAGCAGTTAGTTGTAAATGCAGGAGCTGAGGTTACTATTACTTTGACCAACGAAGCAGAAAGTGCTGCAATGGTACATAACTTAGTAATCATCAATGTTGGATCACAAGAAGAAATTAACACTCAAGCTATGGAAGCAGGTGTTGATGCAGAGTTTGTTCCAGAGAACGATAACATTATCGCTGCTACTAGCCTTGCCAACCCAGGTGAAGAAGTAACTGTTACTTTCACTGCTCCTGCAGCAGGAACTTACCAGTACATCTGTACTTACCCAGGTCACGCGTCTATGAAAGGAATCTTAGTTGTAAACTAAGACAATTCTTTTTTTGATCTTATTAAAATTCCGTCCAATTGGGCGGAATTTTTTTTTGGAGCCAATAGCTGAAAATACCACCTAGTATCGATTTTATAAGTAAGCCAGGTGTAAGGTGAATAAGGGCATCTAAGAGTTTGGCATTGGGTAGCAACCAATATAGAACCAAAAAGCCAGGAATAAGAAGAATTACGTGGGCTCTAAAAAAATTGAGGATGTAGTGAAAAAAAGATTGCTGGCTTTTTTCTATCATCCAGGCCAAAGCATAACACACAAATGGAAATGCCCACAGAAAACCTGCCGTAGGCCCAATCATCTTTTCATAACCTCCTTGGAAGCCAGCAAAAACAGGTATGCCGGCACTACCGATAATCAGGTAAATAGCCGCAACCAAAAAACCGGATTTTTTGCCCAGAACGGCAGCTATTACAAAGAGTACAAACGTTTGCATGGTAATGGGTATTTCGCCAAGACTAACATTAATAGGGGCGAAAAAACATGCTATTAGTACCCCAATTACTACTGCTTTGATATTAGCTGCTTTCATCAATAAGTTTTTTAGCTCTCCATTCAAATCGCCAATAGAGCATTACGGCCGCTACTGTAAGGCCTAGCGCCAAACCATACCATACACCAAGTGCTCCCAGCTCAAGGCTAATGCCCATGTAATAAGCAGGGAGCAAGCCGCAACACCAATAGGCGATAAACGAAAATAGTGTTGGGATTTTTACATCGCTAAGCCCCCGTAGCGCCCCTAAAGCTACCACCTGGGTACCGTCAGAAAACTGAAACAAAACCGCAATGATCAGTAATTGGGAGGCTATCGATATTACAAAGGGGTCGTCAGTATAAAATGTGGGAAGAAAATCTTTGCCGATAAAAAAAGCTAAGCCCCACATGGCCATTAGCACGAGTATCATGATAAAACAAATCCGTCCGGCTTCCAGCATAGTTTTTAGATCTTTTCTTCCAAGCTGATTAGCTATTCGAACAGTGGCTGCCGCTCCTAGGCCGCTAGCCATCATGTAACTAAGGGCGGCAAGGCTAATCGCAATTTGGTGAGCGGCAAGGGCTTCTGCACTTATTTGGCCTACAATAATGGCGGCTACTGCAAATGCTGATATTTCAAAAATATACTGCGTGCCAGAGGGTATACCAACTCTCAGGATTTCATTAAACCTGCTCTTCTTCCATTTTAGCTTGAAAGAATGCAGCAGATAGGGTGTAAAGCGCTTGTGCCTAAAAATGTAAAAGTACATACCAACGGCCATCAATATTCTCGAAATCAAAGTGGCGTAACCTGCTCCGTTTAACCCAAGCTGCGGGAAACCAAAATGGCCATAAATCAAAACGTAATTGAGCGCAATATTTACCACATTGGCTCCAATAGACACCATCATGGCTGCTCTTGTATCTGATAAGCCTTCGGCAAATTGCTTAAAGCTAAGAAAGAGCATAAAGGGAAAAATGCTGGAAGAAATAATTAAGAGGTATGGGTCAGCCAGCTCTACCACGCCCATTTCTTGCCCAAGCAAACCTGTAAACTGAGCAAAGATTAGCACTAGAATAAAAATCAGAAAAGCCGAAATAATATTAATAAGAAGGCCGTGACGCAGAAAAGATCCGGCTTTATCGGGTTTGTTTTCACCTTCGGCATGCGCTATGGGTGGTGTCATACCAAAGGCCACACCTATTCCAAAAACCATTGGGATAACAAAAATAGAATTGGCAAAAGCCGCAGCAGCAAGGGGTATAGTGCCTAGCTGACCAACCATAATACTATCTGCTAAGCCAACAAATACATGACCGAGCTGGCCTAGCATTACAGGCCATGCAAGGTTAAAAGTGATTCGTAAATGTTCTTTATTGGTCAATGGGACTCGTAGTTTGAGCCCGCGAATTTAAATCAATTCGGCTTCGTGACGTTTCATCTCACGTTCATAAAACGCGTCTGCAGCATCTAGCAAATCTGCAATCTCAGAAACAAGGTCGTCTTCAGAACCTTCCAGTTCATCCATCCATTCTACTTCATCGTGGTTTACGTTCCATACAAATCGAGGATACTCGGTATGAATAATAAAGATGTCATCGGGGCAATCGGTGTTGTCGGCTAATAAGAAGTGTGGTAATTCCATTTGGTAGGTGTTTAGTATCTAAAGATAGGATAAACCTTTGAAGGATAAACGTTTAATATTTGTTTAAAAATAAAAATAACTGGATTACTTGCTGGCAAAGGTTTTTACGTCATCAGCACTTATTTGTACCCCTCCAAGAATAATCAGGCGCTCTACTACATTTCGCAACTCTCGTATGTTTCCTGTCCAGTTAATTTTTTGAAGTTCAAGCAAGGCATCTTCGGTAAACTCTTTTGGATTGTTTCCCTGCTCTTTGGCTATAGATTTGGCAAAATGCTCTGCCAGTTCGGGAATGTCTTCCAGGCGGTCGTTCAAGGCAGGTACATGAATTAGGATAACTCCTAAGCGGTGGTACAAGTCCTCTCTAAAGGTTCCTTTTTTGATTTCTTCTTCAAGGTTTTTGTTGGTAGCAGCTATTACGCGTACATCCACCTTTATTTCCTTTTCTCCACCTACAGGTGTTATACGGCCTTCTTGCAAAGCTCTTAGCACTTTAGCCTGGGCGCTGAGGCTCATATCACCAATTTCGTCTAAAAACAAACTACCACCATTGGCCTGCTCAAAGGTTCCTTTGCGGTCTTTTACTGCCGAGGTAAAGGCTCCTTTTTTGTGCCCAAATAATTCACTTTCTATAAGTTCGGCTGGTATTGCAGCGCAGTTTACCTCTATCAATGGCATTTTGTTGCGTTCGCTTTTTTGATGAATCCAATGAGCCACTAGTTCTTTTCCCGTACCATTAGGTCCCATTATCAATACGCGAGCGTCAGTAGGGGCCACCTTTTCAATGATGTCCTTTATGGATTCTAAGGCCTCAGATTTTCCTACCATTTGATAGCCTTTGGCAATTTTCTTTTTGAGGGTTTTGTTCTCTTTTACAAGATTGGTGCGGTCAAGCGCCCTACGTACCGTTCCTAGCAATCGGTTTAAATCTGGTGGTTTTGAGATATAATCATAGGCGCCAAGGCGCATACATTCTACAGCTGTTTCAAGGTCGCCATGGCCCGATATCATTACAATAGCCATATCCGGATGATTTGCCCTGCAATAATTTAATACTTCTATGCCATCCGCTCCAGGCATTTTAATATCGCATAATACTAAGTCGTATTCCTTTTCACTAAGTTTTTGAATAGCAATGGTGCCGCTTTCCGCTTCTTCTATGTCAAAGTCTTTGTTTTCGTCTTTTAAGATGTTGCTAAGCACATTTCGTATGGCTTTTTCATCTTCTACAATCAAAATTTTAGGCATCGTCTCTCGCTTTGTTTCTCACTAGGATTTATAAGTAATCCATTTTAGTAATTCTTTAAATTTTGGCTTTTTGCCGTACATCAATATTCCAGTTCGGTATATTCTACCCGCCACCCACATCATACCTACAAAGGTGGCCAGCAAGGTAAGCATGGATACTACGAGCTCCCAAATAGGAACGTTAAACGGAACTCGGGCCATCATTACAATGGGAGATGTAAATGGGATAACACTAAACCAAAATGCAATAGGCCCATCAGGATTGTCCAAGGCTCTTATTAATACTATTAGGCCGGCTACTAAGGGCATCGATACCGGAAACATAAATTGTTGTGTGTCAGATTCTTTATCTACAGCTGAGCCAATAGCTGCAAACATGGCCGCGTACAATAAGTATCCAAACAGGAAGAAAAACAGGAAACAGCCAATGATGTATGGAAAGTTGATAGCATCTATCGTTTCAAATACTCTAAAGATGATATCTTGATCAATAGTAGAAACATTGGTAGGGGTCAACTTTGCAGCGTCAAGCTTAGGAACTAGGATAAATGAAAGGGCGGCAGAATAAAATGCGATGCCAAATACTACCCAAACCAAAAATTGGAGGAGGGCAACACCGGCCAAGCCAAATATCTTTCCTGCCATGAGTTGAAATGGCTTTACGGTAGAAACCATTACTTCTACTATTCTGCTGGTTTTTTCTTCTATAACACCGCGCATTACCTGCGCTCCGTATACAAACACAAAGAAATATATCAGAAACGCTGATACATAGCCAATACCCATTTTTACAGCCGACAGGCTTTCAGTTTCTTTACCTTTTTCCAGATTAATAACGCTGAGCTTAACTCTTGTTTTGGTGCGCGCTAATACATCTGGGTCTACCCCTTGGGCTTTGAGTTTTTCATTTTGTATGTACTTGTCCAGTTTGCCCTGTACGTAAGCTTCTACCCCAAGGCTAATATCGCTTTTGCAAAACAGCTTTGAGCCGTAGGTCATAATGTCCGGATCATTATTACTACTAGCTGGAATATAGAGTAGCGCATAATCGTCTCCTTTTTCAAAAAACTCTTTTGCTTTTTCCAAATCAAATTCTTTGGGTGGTAAGTAGCGAAACTTTAGATTTTCTTTGCCCTTATCTAAGTCCATCATACCAGGTTCATCCAATACTGTAATTACGCGGTTGTCTTCGGGTAAGGTAGCCAAGTACGCTGGTAGAATAAATATAGCAGCCGAAAGAATAGGCCCCAGAATAGTCATAATGATAAAGGACTTCTTTCGCACTCTTGTGCTGAACTCGCGCTTTATGATGAGCCAGGTTTTATGCATCAGTTTTGTACTTTTTTAATGAATATCTCATTAAGGCTTGGAAGCTCTTCGCTAAAACTATTAAGTACACCATACTCCATTAATTCAAGCGCCAAAGCATTACTGTTACTAGTATTCAGCCTTAGTTTTAGCTTTAAATTGTTTTTGCTTTTTTCCTGACTAATAATAGTGGCAGCCTTCAAATTTTGTAATTCTGTACTATTGTGAAGGTTGGCAACAAATACATTGCTTTTATAATCGTGCTTTATGTCTTGCAGTTTTCCACTCAATATTTTTTCACCTTGGTTTATTAAAGCAATTTCATCACATATTTCCTCTACAGACTCCATACGGTGTGTAGAAAAAATGATGGTGGCTCCGTCATCTCGCAGCTTTAATATTTCGCTCTTAATCAAATTGGTATTGATGGGGTCAAATCCAGTAAAAGGCTCATCCAAAATTAGCAGCTCAGGCTGATGAATAACCGTGGCTATAAATTGAATTTTTTGCGCCATTCCCTTCGAAAGTTCTTCCACATTCTTGTCAACCCACGCCTCCACTTCAAAGCGCTGCATCCAGTATTTTACTTTGGTTTTGGCATCGTGCTTCGATAAGTTTCGCAGCTGTGCCAAATACAGTAACTGCTCGCCCACCTTCATTTTTGGGTACAATCCACGCTCTTCGGGTAGGTAGCCTATTAAGGCCACGTCATTTGGTTTTAAGGCTTTTCCTTTGAGTAAAACGCTACCCGAGTCAGGCGCTGTGATTTGATTAATGATTCGTATGAGTGATGTTTTTCCGGCACCATTAGGGCCTAATAATCCAAAGGTAGCTCCTTGCTCCACTTCTAAGCTTACCTTGTGCAAGGCTCTGTGTTTTCGGTAATATTTTGAAACTTCTTGTACTGAAAGAATACTCATTGTGGTACGGATACTTTTGAGCCCGTGAATGTAATAAAGGAAAGAATTTCATGCTCTTTTATTAGGTTAAAGTTTTACTAAGTACAAGTTTCAATATCTGCCTTGTGTTGTAAAAAAAAGACCGCACACAAATGGGGCGGTCTTTTTTGCAATTTATATACAAAGCTTAAAAAGCGAAAAGTATACGCAGTACTTAGCTAAACATCTCCTTTACCTTGTCAAAGAATGATTTATCGCTTTTGCCAGGTACAGGAACAAACTCATCTTCAAACCTCATTTTCTCGAACATTTTCTTTTGTTCGCTACTAAGGTTTTTGGGGGTCCATACATTTACATGTACTAATAAGTCTCCTGTTCCATAAGAGTCAAGACTCGGTAAGCCCTTGTTTCGCAATCTTAGTATTTTGCCCGATTGAGTACCTTCATCTAAGCTAATACGTGCTTTTCCACCTACGGTGGGTACATCTACCTTGGTGCCCAATACCGCATCTGGCATACTTATGTACAATTCGTAGTGTAGATTACTTCCTTCGCGCTCAAGCTCCGGGTGCTTCTCTTCTTCAATCACTACAATCAAATCTCCATTTACACCATCCATGGGTCCGGCATTTCCTTTGCCTGCAACTTTTAGCTGCATACCATCTACCACACCGGCAGGAATTTTTACAGAAACTGTATCCTCCTTTCGCACCATACCTTGAGCATCAGCGCCAGCAGGTTTTTTATCAATTTCTTTACCTAGGCCATTACAAGCCGGGCAGCTACTGCTAGTCTGCATTTGGCCTAAAATGGTATTGGTTACACGGTATACTTGTCCAGATCCTTTACAGGTATTACAAGTTTTGAAGGTTACACCATCAGCGGGTACTTGTCGCTTAATACGGAGTTTCTTTTCCACTCCATTCGCTATATCCTCCAGGTTTAGCTTAACACGTACTCTCAGGTTGCTTCCTTTAAAAACTCTGCGGCCACCGCCACCACCACGGCTACGGCCACCACCGCCAAATCCGCCAAATCCGCCACCGCCAAAGATGTCGCCAAATTGGCTGAAAATATCATCCATGTTCATTCCGCCACCGCCAAATCCGCCTCCGGCAGCACCGCCCATACCGGCATGACCAAATTGGTCATATCGTTGCTTCTTATCGGCATTGCTTAGTACTTCGTAGGCTTCTGCCGCTTCTTTAAACTTGGCTTCTGCAGCACTGTCGTCAGGGTTCTTGTCAGGGTGATATTGGATTGCCAGCTTGCGATAAGCTTTTTTTATTTCGCTTTCAGACGCTCCTTTGCTTATCCCTAATACTTCGTAATAATCTCTTTTTGCCATTTCTCTATTATTGGCCAACTACAACTTTGGCGTATCTCAAAATTTTGTTTCCTAACTGATAGCCTCTTTCTATTTCATCTACCACCTTACCCTTTAGCTTACTACTAGGGGCTGGAATTTGCGTTACCGCTTCCATCAGATCTGCATCAAATGGTTTGCCTGTAGAATCTTCCATTGGCTTTAGCCCCTTGTTTTTTAAGGTGTTTTCTAGCTTGTTGTATATCAATTGTGTGCCGCTGTCCTTAGTATTGCCTTCCTGAGCTTTTATAGCGCGTTCAAAATCATCAAGAATTGGCAGTAAGGCTGTCATTAAATCTTGATTGGCAGAGCCAAATAGCTCTATTCGTTCCTTAGCAGTCCTTTTTCTGAAGTTTTCAAACTCAGCAAATAACCTCAGGTTTTGATCTTTTAGATCAGCAATTTCTTTTTCCATTTGTTCGATAGGATCTACTTCTTCGGCATTGGGCTGATCAGTACTTCCCTCTTGGGTAGCAGTGTCAGTCACATTATCTTCCATTTCATCCTCTTTTATAAGGTCTTTTTCGCTCATTTCCGATAGGTATTGTTAAAAAGCCCTTAAAGTCAAAAGCCTTGCCAGCTATCTAAAAATGCCAGTATGGCATAAAAAAACACCAGCCTAAGTCAGGCTGGTGTTTTATTGTCATTGTGTGAATAAAGAATTATTAATCAGCAAGCTTTTCGAGCGTGCTTTCTAATTGGTCGCCCCTTAAGTTTTTGGCAATTATTACACCATCACCATCTACTAAAAATGTAGCTGGAATGGAATTCACATTATAAATTTTAGCCCCTTCAGAAGACCAGAACTTTAGATCACTCACATGGTATTTCCATATTAGTTTGTCAGCCGCAATTGCATTTACCCAATCCGTTTTATTTCGGTCTAAAGAAACACTGTACACCTCAAATCCTCGTCCGTTTTTGAATGAGGTATTTTTGTACTGATTGTACATACGTACCACATTTGGGTTTTCTATTCTACAAGGCCTGCACCAGCTCGCCCAAAAATCAATAAGAACTAATTTTCCTTTTAACTCTGACAATTTCATTATCTCACCATCAGGGTTGGTAAAAGCTAGTTCAGGAGCTTTTTGACCAATAGTTACAGTTTGTGCTTGTTCATCAATATTAGGGTTAGTACTCCAGTCTTCAATAAATCCTAACGCTACAAAACAAATTGCGGCAATGGCTATAATGGAAGTTGGTTTTTTAAAAATGTGCATTTTTACAAGGGTTTTATCTTTTTTAATCAATTGTGGTAAACCTTTTTTATATCAAGATGTTACGTTCTAACAAAAACTACTGAGGCTAAAATAATACCCCATAATTTTAATCTAATCTAACAATTTCTGCGCCAATCGCTCGCAATCTTTCGTCAATGTTCTGATAACCGCGATCTATTTGCTCAATATTATGAATGGTGCTTGTGCCTTCAGCGCTAAGTGCAGCTATTAGCAGCGAAATTCCTGCTCTAATATCAGGACTAGTCATAGTGGTAGCGCGCAGGGGAACTTGGTTGTCAAGCCCAATAATGGTAGCTCGGTGTGGGTCGCACAAAATTATTTGAGCACCCATATCAATAAGCTTATCTACAAAGAATAGGCGGCTTTCAAACATTTTTTGATGAATCAAAACACTGCCTCTGGCCTGAGTGGCTACTACCAATGCTATACTCAACAGGTCAGGCGTAAAGCCTGGCCATGGGGCATCAGCTAATGTAAGTATCGATCCATCTATGTAATTAGAAATTTCATAGTGATCCTGAGAAGGGATAAAAATATCATCGCCTCTTCGCTCGAGCTTTATACCCATTTTTTGGAAAGTAGAGGGTATTACTCCCAAGTCAGGGTAACTTACATCCTTGATGGTAATCTCAGAACCTGTCATGGCAGCCAAACCTATCCACGAGCCTATTTCAATCATATCAGGCAATATGCGGTGGTCGCATCCTCCTAGCTCATCTACTCCTTCTATGGTAAGAAGATTGGAACTTATACCCGTAATTTTTGCACCCATACTATTCAGCATTTTACACAATTGCTGTATATATGGCTCGCAGGCGGCATTGTATATTGTGGTGGTGCCTTTGGCAAGTGCCGCAGCCATTAGGATATTGGCCGTACCCGTTACCGAAGCTTCATCTAAAAGCATGTCGGTGCCAGTTAATTCGCCTTCAACACCGTAAAATGATTCATCCGCTTTGTACCTGAATTTGGCACCAAGCTTTTGAAATCCAATAAAGTGAGTATCTAGCCTGCGTCTCCCAATTTTATCTCCACCAGGTTTTGGAATAAATCCTTTTCCGAATCTAGCCAACAAAGGACCTACTATCATAATAGAGCCTCTAAGTGAACTACCTTTTTCTTTAAACTCGGGCGATTCTAAATATCCAAGGTTTAAATCATCTGCCTGAAAAGAGTACGTTCCGGGCCCTTGTCGCTGGATTCTAACACCTAAATCTGCTAATAGATCAATGAGTTTATTAACATCTACAATGTCTGGGATATTTGAGATCGTAACTTTTTCGGAAGTAAGTAAGGTGGCGCATATTACTTGTAGGGCCTCATTTTTGGCGCCTTGTGGCACCAATTCACCCTTGAGTTTTTTTCCACCAGTTATTTGGAAAGTTCCCAATGTATAATCAGTATTAAAATTATTTCTTGAATTTTCTTCTGCGGTTCTTATTGTTGTTGCTGTTGTTGGAGCGTTTTTGTGGAGGAACCAAGTCGTGCTTGTTCTTCAAGTTCATGTCGTCCAGCTTTAGCTTGCCATTGGCCAGGTCGTTCATTTCTCTTAGTATCACATCATCCTCTACCGTATCCTTATTCCATATTAGGTAGGTCTTCTTCATATGATTGGCAATGGCAATTTTTAGCCTCTCCTTTTCTTCACCAGGGGGTTGCTCTACCGCATATTGAATCATGTTGCGAATTACATTGCCATAATGGCGATACTTTCTATTCTTGATGGGATATTTTACCAGTTGTGGTTTTTCCTTAAATGTTTCTTCAGAAGGCTTTGGGTAAGGAGATTCTACATCTAGTTTAAAATCAGACATTATAAATAGGTGATCCCACAGTTTGTGCTTAAAGTCAGGCACATCTCTAATTTGAGGATTAAGATTTCCTATGATTTCTACCAGATTTTGTGCTTGTTTGTTACGCTCTTCATCATCCTCTAAAGTAAGCAGATGCTGCACCATCTTTTGTACATTTCTACCATATTCAGGGATAATCAGGTGGGGGAGACTTGTGTTGTATTCCATGTGATTTATTTCGATTTTATCAGACTCAATCCATTATCCATGGGCGTTTTTATAGGTCTGATATCTCAAGATCTTATTTCTAAGTGACTTTTTCAAGTTTGGCAAATTTGAGTAATAATTTTTTGTTGCCAACATTATCGAACTCAATTAACGCTTTTTTATTGGAGCCAACTCCTTCGAGTTCCTTTATCACACCATGTCCAAATCGCTGGTGCTTGATTCTGTCACCAACGTTTACATCAGTGAGCTCTGCAAAGTTACCCGAAGTTTCAGTATTGGTTATTTTTCTTAGATTTCCTCGTCTTGGCATTACAGGTTTGGGAGCTCGCGTAGCACCAGGACTTGTTTTTCGCCTCACTGGGTTACTCGAAGGAGTATCACCATAAGGTCCAGAAAATGGACTGATCTCCGGAACTTTGATATCTACAAATTTTTCGTCCAACTCTTCTAAAAACCTGCTAGGTTCGCAGTCTATCAACTTTCCCCAGCGGTAGCGCATCTGGGTGTAGGTCAATATGGCCTCTTGCTCAGCACGGGTAAGCGCAACATAAAACAAGCGTCTTTCTTCCTCTAAGTCGGCTCGGCTACCCACGCTCATCATTCCCGGGAATAAGCCTTCCTCTAGCCCTACTATATACACTACCGGAAACTCTAGTCCCTTAGCCAGATGTATAGTCATTAAGGCCACTTTGTTTTGGTCATCGTCTGAGCCTAAATCGGCATCGGTTATCAATGCTACATCTTCCATAAAGGTGCTAATACTGGCGTCTGCTCCATCCGTTTCCTTTTGGTTTTCGGCAAATTCCTTTACAGAATTTAAAAGTTCTTGCACGTTTTCAAATCGGCTAATTCCCTCTGGAGTTTTGTCTTCCTTCAACTCGTGCACCAGTCCCGAAGATTTTGCAATATGAGCGGCTACCTCAAATGCATCGCCTTTATTAGCCAATATTTGGAAGCTTTCTATCTTGGTTACAAAATCTTTGATTTTGAGCTGAACGGCTTTTCCTATTCCAAGATTTACAAAGTAGGGGAGTTTCTTGCAGGCCTCCATCATGCTGATGCCCTCGCTATTGGCCGCTACGGTTATTTTATCCATAGTGGTGTTGCCAATGCCACGCTTAGGCAAATTGATTACTCTGCGCAGCGCCTCTTCATCATCCGGATTTATAGTTAATCTAAAATAGGCTAACAAATCTTTTACTTCTTTTCGCTGATAAAAGGAAACTCCACCAAAAATTCGATACGGAATATTTTTTCTCCTCAGCGCATCTTCCATCGCCCTCGATTGCGAATTGGTACGGTACAAAATGGCATAGTCGCTATACTGGCGGTGCTTAGTCATTTGGTTTTCGAAAATGCTACGGGCTACATAGCTGCCTTCGTCATTATCGCTTACCGTTTTGTGCACCACTATTTTATCACCATCGGTATTGTCGGTCCATACTTCTTTGTGCAGCTGATCTTTATTTTTTGCAATAAGGCTATTGGCAGCCCCTACTATTGTTTTGGTAGAGCGATAATTTTGCTCGAGCTTAAATACTCTTACCTCTGCATAATCTCTTTGATAATTGAGAATGTTTTGAATATTGGCTCCACGAAAAGCATAAATGGATTGAGCATCATCACCTACCACACAAATGTTTTCGTGGCGATTGGCCAAAGCTTTTACAATAAGGTATTGCGCGTGGTTGGTATCCTGGTACTCATCTACCATGATGTAACGAAATCTATCCTGGTACTTGGCCAGCACATCCGGAAATTTCCTTAATAATATAAAGGTATAGAGTAGGAGGTCGTCAAAATCCATGGCGCCAGAGCGGAAACATCTTTCAGCATAGGCTCTGTAAATATCTCCAAACTGTGGCATTCTTGCCTCTCTGTCAGCTTCCTGCAGTTCAGGCGTGCGTAGATATTCTTTTGGGGTAACCAATCCATTTTTGAGAGCCGAAATTCTTCGGGCTACACTTTTAGGTTTGTAAATCTCTTTATCAAGACTTTGCTCCTTTAATATGTTACTAATCACTTTGCGAGCATCTTCCGCATCATAAATAGTAAAGTTGTTTGGGAAGCCGAGTCGCTCTGATTCGATCCTAAGTATTTTGGCAAATACAGAGTGGAAGGTTCCCATCCAAAGATTCTTAGCTTCTGAAGCACCTACAATCTTTCCGATACGCTCCTTCATCTCGCGGGCCGCCTTATTGGTAAAGGTGAGCGAAAGAATATTGAAAGGATCAACTCCTTTGGCCGACATAAGGTGAGCAATGCGGTAGGTGAGCACACGGGTTTTGCCCGAACCCGCTCCGGCTATTACCATTACGGGGCCTTCGTTATTGATAACCGCCTCGCGCTGCGAAGGATTTAATTGTTTCAGATAATCTTGCATGGAGTCTTTTCTCTAGAAGAAGGCAAAGTACCTATATATTAAGGAAAGGGGCAAGTAGAGATATGAACAGGTTATGTTGTTTGAAAGAGTAGATGGGTAAATAACCGAGTTCCGACAAATTATTATGACAGAATATTTTGTTATTTGATTTTTTTTTTTTCATCTTCACCAAGTTATTACCAATTTTCCAGGCCTGGATTGAAAAATAACCGAGGAAGCCGAAACGTGTTAAGAGTAGGTATATTTTTTAATTTATTTTTATTATGAAAAAGTTAATTTTTTTATCACTTGCGATTGGGTTGTTTGCCTGTTCCAAGGAAAAGAGTTCAATTGAAGTTTTCCACCCTAATGTCTTAAAGAGCTCCGTTCAATCACAGAGTCCTTACAATACGGTAGGGTTAATTCATAATCAGTATTTGGATGGACTTAAAGTAGGTTTAGATACCTGTACAACTATTAGCTCTGCTGTACAGCTTGCCAGTAATTTAGCGGAATCTGATTCCATTGATTTTAATTTTGAGCAGGGAGTGGAAATAATGGATTCTGTTGCTAGTATTGTGCAGTCCTCGGATGCTTCGTTTTCAAGTCAGATTTTGTACCTGTATAATCAAGGAGAAATTAGTGTTAGTCTTTACTCCAAGTTACAGCCTATTGGAAAAGCGCTTAATGTCGATGACTTTTCTATATCGGGCTCAGATACCCTTAGCGAGATAACAAGTTATTTTAATGATAAACTGGACTACTTAACGGAGTTGGAGGATAGTCTTTTGAATATAAGTTTTTCGGACCAGGAGGAAGAAAAAGCTGTTTTGTCGGCCATTTCTATTTGTCGACACAGTCTTACGTTTTGGGTGGGGGTAATAAATGATACACATCATCCGTTTCATGATATGCTTGTTGATATGAGCTTTGATTTGGGAAAGACAGCGAAGTGGAACCGCTTTTGGGAATCGACTGCTATTGTGGTCGGATTAGATGTTTTAGGTGGTCTTGCTGGTGTGTTGGGAGGTGTTACTATCGGGTTTGCTGGAGTCATGGCTGGGGTGGCTTCAGGGTTAGGGGTAATTGGTTTATTGTGGGGTTAATATAATTTAAGGAATAATGAAAATTAAAGGAGTTTTTGTGTTGCTGACAGGAATGTTAATCTTCTGCTGCTTCGAGATGCACGGTCAATCTTCAGATTCTCGCATTAATCAAGAATGGAATATACATCTGATAGGTGGAGTACAGTTTAAGGATCAGTCGGGCTTGAGTAAACTGTTGTTTAATGATGACGGAAACGGTTTTAGTTCTAACCTTTATACTTATGTTGGCGGTGGGCTCAAAATTGATTGGAATAGAGTTTTGATATCTGTAGATGGTAAGCGCGGGACTTTTAATGAAAATGTGGCTAACGGAAACCAAGTGGAGGTAAAGGATAATACAGGGCAGCTTGCCGTTGGTTATAACCTTTTTATAGAAAAAAGGATTAAGCTTGCTCCTATTGTAGGAATCCTTGTTTCACAAAGTGAAATTAATTATACCCAGAATTCGCCTAATCCACCTTCTAGTGTATCTGGGTTGTTGGCAGGTGCGCCTAATACTTGGTTATTAAAAGCTCAAAACTACTATGCTTCTGCAGGAGTAGATTTTAGTTTTAATACTGGAGAAGGGCAGCATTACAAGTTTGTGCCGCTAGAACTTGGTGTAAAGGCAGAGTATTTACACCGTCTATCAGATACGGATTGGAAATCGGGTTTGGATAGTAAAATAGAAGGTCCTAACGTATTTGATTCTAGTTTTTATATAGGTATATCTATAGGTTGGTGGATTATCTAGTTAGGTATTTTATGGTATTATCAAAAAAGCTGTGTCCTTAGTATTTAGGGCGCGGCTTTTTTTAAAGATATTTGCCACTCCACAGGGGGTGTTCAGCTCCGCAATGTTAAGCTTGCAAAAAATCCTAAAACATTTTTTCTCAAGCTATTGTCACAATTACAATTTGTTATACATTTGCACTCCCCAAAAAATGGGTACCTGTTGATTTTTAACAGCTTATATATAAAAGATATATGCCAACGATACAGCAATTAGTTCGTAAAGGACGAATTACCAACACAAAGAAGAGTAAATCAGCGGCTCTTCAATCTTCTCCACAAAGACGTGGCGTGTGTACACGTGTGTACACTACTACTCCAAAAAAACCAAACTCTGCAATGCGTAAAGTAGCAAGGGTAAGGTTGAGCAATGGTAATGAGGTGAATGCCTACATACCAGGAGAAGGTCACAACTTACAAGAACACAGTATAGTGCTTGTGCGCGGAGGAAGAGTAAAAGATTTACCTGGTGTAAGATATCATATTGTACGTGGTGCATTAGATACAGCCGGTGTAGCCGGTCGTACTCAGCGTAGAAGTAAGTACGGTGCGAAGAGACCAAAGGATAAAAAATAATTCTCGATATAGGATAACATGAGAAAGACCAGAGCAAAAAAAAGACCCCTGTTACCAGATCCTCAGTATAACGATCAGTTGGTGACTCGCTTCGTAAACATGATGATGTTGGATGGCAAGAAAAGCGTTGCCTACCGTATTTTTTATGATGCTATAGATGCAGTATCAGAAAAAACTCAGGAAGGTAATGGTTTAGAGTTGTGGAAAGAAGCCCTTAATAATGTGATGCCTCACGTAGAAGTACGTAGCCGCAGAGTAGGTGGTGCTACTTTTCAGATTCCAATGCAAATTCGTCCGGATAGAAAGATTTCAATTGCTATGAAATGGCTTATCAGTTATTCTCGTAAGCGTAATGAGAAGTCGATGGCAGGCAAGTTGGCTGCTGAGATTTTGGCCGCTTCTAAAGAAGAAGGTGCAGCAGTGAAGAAAAGAATGGATACCCACAAAATGGCTGAGGCGAATAAAGCTTTTGCGCATTTCGGTCGGTTTAAATAATTATTGTTAGAGACTCGTATTAAGCCATGGCAAATAGAGATTTAAAATATACAAGAAACATTGGAATTGCTGCGCATATTGATGCTGGTAAAACAACAACTACCGAGCGTATACTATATTACGGTGGTATAAGTCATAAAATTGGTGAGGTGCATGATGGTGCTTCTACTATGGACTGGATGGAGCAGGAAGCTGAAAGAGGTATTACCATTACTTCAGCTGCTACTACTGTGCCTTGGACCTATAGAGGAGATAATTACCATGTAAACATTATTGATACTCCAGGACACGTAGATTTTACCGTAGAGGTAAACCGTTCTCTTCGTGTATTGGATGGTTTGGTTTTCTTATTTAGTGCTGTAGATGGTGTGGAGCCACAGTCAGAAACTAACTGGAGATTGGCCGATAATTACAATGTGCCTCGTATCGGATTTGTAAACAAAATGGATCGTTCGGGTGCAGATTTCTTAAACGTGGTAAACCAGGTTAAAGAAATGCTAGGTAGCCATGCTTTGCCATTGCAAATTCCTATTGGCTCTGAGGCTGATTTTAAAGGAGTGGTTGATTTGATCAACTTCCGTGGAATTACCTGGAATGAAGAAGATCAAGGGATGACTTTTCAAGAAATTGAAATCCCAGCTGATATAGTAGAAGAAGCAACAGAGTATCGTGAAAAACTTTTGGAAGCAGTAGCGGAGTTTAACGATACCTTGATGGAAAAATATTTTGAAGATCCAGAGTCTCTTACTGAAAGAGAAATTTTGGATGCTTTGCGCGAAGCTACAATTGCAGGAAAAGTAATTCCTATGATGTGTGGTTCTGCATTTAAAAATAAAGGTGTACAGGCAATGCTTGACATGGTAATGGAGATTCTTCCTTCGCCAATGGATGTAGAGGCTATTGTAGGTACAAATCCTAATACTGAGTTAGAGGAAAAAAGACGTCCAAGTGTAGATGAGCCTTTTGCTGCTTTAGCATTTAAGATTGCTACAGATCCATTTGTAGGTCGTTTGTGTTTTACACGTGCTTACTCAGGAAGATTAGAGTCTGGTTCGTATGTGCTGAATTCTCGTACCGGAAAGAAAGAAAGAATTTCAAGAATTTTCCAAATGCATGCTAATAAGCAAAATCAAATTGACAGCCTAGACGCTGGAGATATTGGTGCATTGGTAGGATTTAAGGATATTAAGACAGGAGACACGCTTTGTGCTGAAAAGAATCCAATCGTATTGGAGTCTATGGATTTTCCTGAGCCGGTAATTGGATTGGCAATTGAGCCAAAAACTCAAGCTGATGTTGATAAACTAGGTGTTGCCCTTCATAAGTTGATGGAAGAGGATCCAACATTCCAGGTGAAGACCGATGAAGATTCGGGACAAACTGTAATTAGCGGAATGGGTGAGTTGCACTTAGATATTATTTGCGACCGTCTTAGAAGAGAATTTAAAGTAGAGGTAACTCAAGGAGCGCCTCAGGTATCGTACAAAGAAGCGGTAACTGGTAGCGTAGATCACCGTGAGGTTTATAAGAAACAATCAGGTGGTAGAGGTAAATTTGCTGATATCGTAGTAACGATAGGTGCAAGTGATTCTGAAGAGCCAGGTCTTGTTTTTGTAAATGAGATAAAAGGTGGAAACGTTCCTAAAGAATTTATTCCATCTGTAGAAAAAGGCTTTAAAGATGCTATGATAAATGGTGTTTTGGCTGGTTATCCACTAGATAGTCTTAAGGTAACTCTAAAGGATGGATCTTTCCACGCAGTGGATTCGGATGCACTTTCTTTTGAGCTTGCCGCAAAAATGGCTTACCGTGCTGCTTTGCCTAAGGCAAACCCAGTATTGCTAGAGCCAATTATGAAGCTTGAGGTACTTACTCCTGAAGAAAATATGGGAGATATAGTAGGTGACCTTAACAGACGTAGAGGTGTGATGGAAGGAATGGGTGATCGTAACAATTCAAAAGTGATTAAGGCAAAAGTGCCATTGTCAGAGATGTTTGGTTATGTAACCGCACTAAGAACGATTTCTTCTGGTAGAGCAACATCTACTATGGAATTTTCACACTTTGCCGAAGCGCCTAAGAATGTGTCGGAAGAAGTGATAGCTAAAGTAAAAGGTAAACAACCTGCATAAGACAGAAAGATGAGCCAAAAGATTAGAATTAAATTAAAGTCATACGATTACAACTTGGTAGATAAATCTGCTGAAAAAATCGTGAAAACAGTAAAGAGTACAGGTGCTATTATCAATGGCCCTATTCCTTTGCCTACTAATAAAAGAATTTACACAGTGCTTCGTTCACCTCACGTAAATAAGAAGTCAAGAGAGCAGTTTGAGCTTTCCTCTTACAAGAGGTTGCTTGATATCTACTCATCTTCTTCAAAGACGATTGACGCTCTGATGAAATTAGAGTTGCCAAGTGGAGTAGAGGTTGAAATTAAAGTGTAAGTAAGTTTAATAATTTTTAAATAAGTATCAAATGCCTGGAATGATCGGTAAAAAGATCGGGATGACAAGCCTCTTTGACGAAAATGGTAAGAACTTACCATGTACAGTCATCAAAGCAGGACCTTGTGTAGTTACCCAAGTAAAGACCATGGAAGTAGATGGCTACGAAGCAGTTCAAGTTGCTTACGGAGACAAATCCGAAAAGAATGTACCTAACGCATTAGTAGGACATTTCAAAAAAGCTGGATCTACCCCAAAACAAAAAGTAATTGAATTTGACATGCCTGAGGCCGAACTAAAGCTAGGGGATGAAATTGGCGTTGACATTTTTGCGGAAGGCGAATATGTAGATGTTAGTGGAAATTCAAAAGGAAAAGGTTTTCAAGGAGTTGTAAAGCGTCACAATTTTGGTGGTGTGGGACAAGCAACTCATGGTCAGCATAACCGTTTACGTGCACCAGGTTCTATCGGAGCTGGTTCTGATCCATCTCGTGTATTTAAGGGTATGAAGATGGCCGGACGCATGGGAGGTAAGAAAGTATTAGTAGAGAACTTACAAGTTCTTAAGGTAGATAGAGAAAATAATCTTTTGGTAGTATCAGGTTCTATTCCTGGACCAAAGAATTCAATCGTAATAATTAGTAAGTGATGGAATTAGCGGTATTAAATAAAGAAGGTAAAGAAACTGGCCGTAAGGTTAAGCTTGCCGATAGTGTGTATGCCATAGAACCTAACCATCACGCTATATATCTTGATGTAAAACAGTACTTGGCCAATCAGCGCCAAGGAACACACAAGTCAAAAGAGCGTGGCGAGATTGCCCGTACTACTAAAAAGTTCTTCCGTCAAAAGGGAACTGGTAATGCACGTGTAGGATCATTGCGTTCGCCACTGCAAAGAGGTGGGGGTACTGTATTTGGACCTCGCCCTCATGGATATGGTTTTAAATTGAATAAGAAGCTAAAAGCTTTGGCTCGTAAATCTGCACTTACTATTAAGGCAGAATCAAAGAGTATTCAAGTTCTGGAGACTCCTAAAATGGATGTTCCAAAGACTAAAGATTTCATTGGTATGATTAAGTCTTTAGGCCTAGATGGAAAAAAGTCTCTTATAGTGCTTGGTGAGTCAAATAAAACTATATATTTGTCGTCCCGAAATTTTAAGGGGTCTACGGTTGTAACTGCTTCAGAGCTAAACACTTATAGTCTTATGAAGGCTCAAAGTGTAGTTTTAACCGAAGATTCATTAGAGAAACTGGAAAACCTTTTAAGTAAATAAGCAATGGGTATCTTGATAAGACCGGTAATTACAGAGAAAGCAACAGCGGATAGTGAAGACAATAATCGCTTTGCCTTTGTAGTGGACAAAAAGGCTAATAAGATTGAAGTTAAGGTAGCCGTTGAAAAACTATATGGTGTGAACGTTGAAAAGGTTCGTACTATGTTGATACCTGGAAAGAAGAAATCTAGAAACACTAAGAACGGTGTGGTTAGTGGAACTACAGGAATGTATAAAAAAGCTATTGTAGAGGTTCGTAGTGGTGAGACCATCGACCTTTATAGTAATATATAAGACCATGGGAGTAAGAAAGTTAAAACCGGTAACCCCCGGCCAGCGTTTCAGAATCGTTAATGATAACGAGAACATTACTGCAGCTAAGCCAGAGAAGTCTTTGGTGAAGGGTAATGGAGGGAAATCTGGTGGTAGAAATAATAGCGGTAAAATGACTATCCGCAATGTAGGTGGTGGTCATAAAAAGCGCTATAGAGAAATTGATTTTAAACGCGAAAAGGATGGTATTCCTGCTACTGTAAAGTCAGTAGAGTATGATCCAAATCGTACTGCTCGTATTGCTCTTTTGTATTATGCAGATGGAGAGAAGCGATACATTATCGCACCTAGCGGATTGCAGGTTGGACAAACTGTGGTTAGCGGTGAGGGTGTAGCTCCAGAAATTGGAAACGCACTTTTGCTTTCAGAGATTCCTTTAGGTACAGTAATTAGCAATATAGAAATGAGACCTGGGCAAGGAGCTGTAATAGCACGTAGCGCTGGTTCATTTGCACAACTATCAGCTAGAGATGGTAAGTATGCCATCATTAAGTTGCCTAGTGGTGAGAGTAGAATGATTCTTGTTACTTGTAAAGCTACAATTGGAGCTGTAAGTAACTCTGATAACTCACAAGAAGTTTCAGGTAAGGCAGGTCGTTCTAGATGGCAAGGAAGAAGACCAAGAGTAAGAGGTGTAGCGATGAACCCGGTAGATCACCCGATGGGTGGTGGTGAAGGTAGAGCTTCAGGAGGTCATCCACGCTCTCGCAACGGTATTCCAGCTAAGGGTTATAAAACTCGTAAGCCTAAGAAGGAGTCGAACAAGTATATCATAGAAAGAAGGAAAAAATAATAAGAAATGGCAAGGTCACTAAAAAAAGGTCCATTTATACATTACAAGCTTGAAAAGCGAGTAAATCAAAATTTGGAGGAAAAAAAGAAGACAGTAGTAAAAACATACTCTAGAGCTTCCATGATATCTCCAGACTTTGTAGGACAAACTATTGCCGTTCATAACGGACGCACCTTTGTTCCAGTATACGTTACTGAAAACATGGTAGGGCACAAGTTGGGTGAATTTTCACCAACACGTACATACCGTGGACACGGAGGAAACAAGAAAGATAAAGGTAAGCGCTAATTATTTTAAGACATGGGTGCTAGAAAAAAGATAAAAGCAGATGCTATGAAGGAAGCCCGCAAAAGCGTGGCCTTCGCAAAGCTTAACAACTGTCCAACTTCTCCTCGTAAGATGAGAATTGTGGCTGACATGATTAGAGGAGTACAAGTGGAAAAGGCATTATTTATGCTGAAACACAGTAGTAAAGAGGCTAGTAATAGGCTTGAAACTTTATTGCTATCCGCCTTAAATAATTGGCAGCAAAAGAATGAAGGAGCTCGCATTGAAGATGCTGAACTTTTTGTAAAAGAAATTTCAGTAGACAGTGCAAGAATGTTGAAGAGAATTCAACCAGCACCTCAAGGTCGTGCACACCGCGTACGCAAGAGAAGTAACCACGTTACTATCGTTGTAGATGCTAAGAATGCACAAGAAGTAGTAGAAGAAGTTAACGAAAGTAATTCATAACCGAATGGGACAGAAGACTAACCCGATAGGTAACAGATTAGGTTTCATCCGTGGATGGGATAGCAACTGGTACGGTGGAAGAGATTATGGCGATAAGCTAGCAGAAGATGACAAAATACGCAAGTATTTGTATGCTCGACTTGCAAAGGCAAGTGTAAGCCGCATCATTATTGAGCGTACTCTTAAGCTGGTTACCGTAACTGTAACTACTAGCCGTCCTGGTATTATTATCGGAAAAGGTGGCCAAGAGGTAGATAAGCTTAAAGAAGAGCTAAAGAAGATTACTCAGAAAGAAGTACAGATTAACATCTTCGAGATAAAGAGACCAGAACTTGATGCTAAATTGGTAGCTGACAGTATTGCTCGTCAAATCGAAGGACGTATAAGCTTTAGAAGAGCTATTAAAATGGCCATCGCAGCGAGCATGAGAATGGGAGCTGAGGGCATTAAAGTAATGGCTTCTGGAAGATTAAATGGTGCAGAAATGGCACGTTCAGAAATGTATAAAGACGGAAGAACTCCTCTTCATACCTTTAGAGCAGACATTGATTATGCATTAGCTGAGGCACAAACTACTTATGGATTAATTGGCATCAAGGTGTGGGTTATGAAAGGAGAAGTATATGGTAAGAGAGATTTGAGTAACCTGTTGGGTACTACTTCTAAAGGAGGTGGTAAGCAAGGAGGATCAGATCGCCCGAGCCGTGGCCGAGGAGGAATGAAAGGAAAAAGAAAATAGGATTTTAAAGAGAACATTCTACAATGTTACAACCTAAGAAAACAAAGCACAGAAAGACGTTTAAAGGCCGCATGAAAGGCAATGCACAAAGAGGATCACAAGTGGCCTTCGGAAGTTTTGCCATCAAAGCTATGGATGAGATTTTTATCACATCACGTCAGATAGAAGCAGCTCGTATCGCAGCAACGCGTTACATGAAAAGAGAAGGTCAGTTATGGATTAGAATTTTTCCAGACAAACCTATCACTAGCAAGCCAGCTGAAGTACGTATGGGTAAAGGAAAAGGAGCTTTGGACCACTGGGTAGCAGTTGTAAAACCAGGGCGAATCATTTTCGAACTTGATGGAGTATCTTCTGAAATTGCTCAGGAGGCATTGCGTCTAGCAGCTCAAAAGCTTCCGGTGAAAACCAAGTTTGTAACTAGAAGAGATTATGTAGGTGCCTAAAACACTATAGATATTATGAAAGCATCTGTTGTAAAAGAAATGACCACTCAGGAATTAAAAGATCAACTTTTTGAAACAAAGTTGAGCTACTCTAAAATGAAAATGGGACACACCATTTCACCTTTAGAGAATCCTACCGAATTAAAAAGCAATCGTAAGGATATCGCAAGGATGTTTACGGAACTGCGCAATCGTGAATTAAACACCGAATCGAAATAAATTTCTGATGGAAGATATTAAAAGAAATTTAAGAAAGGAACGTATCGGTATCGTTACTAGTGATAAAATGGATAAGTCCATTACTGTAATGGTAGAGCGTAAAAAGAAGCACCCGATGTATGGTAAGTTTATTAAGCTTACTAATAAGTTCCATGCTCATGATGAAAACAATGATTGTAACGCAGGTGATACTGTGCGCATCATGGAAACTCGTCCGATGAGCAAAACCAAGAAGTGGAGATTAGTAGAAATCATTGAAAGGGCTAAGTAAAAATGTTACAGCAAGAATCAAGACTAAAAGTAGCTGATAACACAGGAGCAAAGGAAGTACTTTGTATTCGTGTGCTAGGCGGTACCAAAAGAAGATACGCTTCAGTAGGTGATAAAATTGTAGTTTCTGTAAAGCAAGCTACCCCTTCAGGTAACGTAAAAAAAGGAGTGGTATCTACTGCGGTAGTAGTGCGTACTAAAAAAGAAATTCGCAGAGCAGACGGATCTTACATCCGTTTTGATGACAATGCTTGTGTACTTCTTAATGCTCAAGGAGAAATGAGAGGTACCCGTGTATTTGGGCCTGTGTCTCGTGAGCTGCGTGATAAACAATTTATGAAAATAGTATCTCTGGCACCAGAGGTGTTGTAAATAATAGAAAGATGGCAAAGTTTCACATTAAAAAAGGCGATACCGTAAAGGTGCTATCCGGAGAAGACAAAGGTCAGACTGGAAAAGTTATAGAAATGCTTGTTGGTAAAAACAAGGCATTAGTAGAAGGTATTAACCTTGTGAAAAAACACAATAAGCCTAGCGCTACCAGTCCACAAGGAGGTATCACTGAGCAAGAAGCACCTATTCACCTTTCTAACCTTATGTATGTAGATGCTAATGGCACTGCCTCTCGTATAGGTCGTAAGAAGGGAGAAGATGGTAAGCTAGTAAGATTTTCAAAGAAAACACAAGAGATCATTAAGTAATGAACTACGTACCAACATTAAAGCAAAAGTACCGCGATGAAGTAGTTGGAGCTCTTACCAAAGAGTTTGATTACAGCAACGTGATGGAGGTTCCACGCCTTGAAAAGATTGTACTTTCTCAAGGGGTAGGAGAAGCTACCGCAGATAAGAAATTGGTAGAATACGCCATTGACGAAATGTCGCGTATCAGTGGCCAAAAGGCTATACCAACCTACTCAAAGAAGGATATCTCTAACTTTAAGTTGAGAAAAGGGATGCCTATTGGAGCGAAGGTAACTTTACGTGGAGCAAATATGTATGAGTTTTTAGAGCGCTTAATTTGGGCTTCATTACCTCGTATACGTGATTTTAACGGTATAAAGAATAGTGGGTTTGACGGACGTGGTAACTACACATTAGGAGTTACTGAGCAAATCATTTTCCCAGAGATCAATATTGATCAAACCAATCGCATTACTGGTATGGATATCACATTTGTGACTTCTGCAAATACTGATAAAGAAGCGAAGGCATTATTAAAGAGTTTTGGATTTCCTTTTAAGAAATAGTTATGGCTAAAGAATCGATGAAAGCCCGCGAGGTAAAGCGGAAAAGAACAGTAGAAAAGTATGCTGAAAAGCGTGCAGCTTTAAAAGCAGCTGGCGACTATGAAGGCTTGCAAAAACTACCAAAAAATGCTTCGCCAATTAGAATGCATAACCGTTGTAAGATTACAGGTCGTCCAAAGGGTTATATGCGTCAGTTCGGACTATCACGTGTAACGTTTAGGGAAATGGCCAACAATGGTCTTATACCAGGAGTTAAAAAAGCTAGTTGGTAATTATATTTATTTAAGAAATGGTTACAGATCCAATTGCAGATTATCTAACAAGAGTTAGAAACGCCATGATGGCAGGACATAAAATAGTAGAAATTCCAGCTTCAAATTTGAAAACTGAGATTACTAAGATTTTACATGATCAAGGGTATATTCTTAACTACAAAGTAGAAGAAGATAAGGGTCCTCAGGGATCTATAAAAATAGCTTTGAAATACGATAGAGTGACTGAAGAGCCTGCTATCCGTTCGCTAGAGCGCGTAAGTAAGCCTGGCTTGAGAAAGTATTCTTCAAGCGCTGATTTACCTAGAGTAATCAACGGATTAGGCGTTGCTATTGTTTCAACCTCAAAAGGATTGATGACCGATAAGCAAGCAAGAAAAGATAAAGTAGGAGGCGAAGTACTTTGCTTCGTATACTAGATAAGAATTTAAAGAACGCATAATAGCATGTCACGAATAGGATTAGCCCCCATAACACTTCCAGCCGATGTTCAGTTGAGCATCAATGGGAATACTATTTCTGTAAAAGGAAAGTTGGGTGAATTGACTCAGGATATTCCAGAAAGCATTAAAATAAACCAGAATGATGGTGAAATTAATGTAGAGCGTATGAACGAAGAGAAGCAAACAAAAGCTTATCATGGTTTGTACCGCGCACTTATTGCCAATATGATAGAAGGCGTAACAAAAGGTTTTGAAAGAAAGCTTGAGTTAGTAGGTGTTGGATATAGAGCTAGTAATCAAGGACAGAATTTAGATTTATCTCTAGGTTACTCTCACAATATTTTGTTTCAAGTACCGAATGAGGTAAAAGTAGAAACAGTATCTGATAAAGGAAAAAATCCTATTATCATCCTTAATAGTTTTGACAAGCAATTAGTAGGAGCAGTTGCGGCTAAAATTCGTTCGTTTCGTAAGCCTGAGCCATACAAAGGAAAAGGTGTTAAATACGTTGGAGAATTCATCAGAAGAAAAGCCGGTAAAACCGCTAGTAAATAATAAGAGATGGCACTTACCAAAGCACAAAGAAGAACACGCATTAAGCGTAGAGTTAGAAAAACCGTTCAAGGTACTAACAGCAAGCCTAGACTATCTGTATACAGAAGTAATAAGGAAATTTATGCCCAAATTATTAATGACGTAGATAGCAAGACTCTTGCTGCCGCATCATCATTAGATAAGGCAATTGCTAAAGAAGGAACTAAGAGTGATGTAGCAAAAGCTGTAGGCAAGGCCATAGCAGAAAGAGCCATTGCTAGCGGAATAGAATCGATTGCTTTTGATCGCAATGGATACTTGTATCACGGAAGAATCAAATCTTTGGCTGATGGAGCTAGAGAAGGCGGACTAAAATTTTAAGTTACTACGATGATAAAAGGTCATAAAAACGTACAACGTGTAAAGCCCAGCGGATTAGAACTTACTGATAGAGTAGTAGGTGTACAAAGGGTAACCAAAGTAACTAAGGGTGGTAGAACCTTCGGATTCTCAGCCATCGTAGTTGTAGGAGATGAAAAAGGTGTAGTAGGATTCGGTTTAGGAAAATCTAAAGAAGTATCTGAAGCCATCCAAAAAGGAATAGAAGATGCTAAGAAGAACTTGGTACGTATTCCACTAGTAAAAAATACAATTCCACATGCACAATCTGGAAAGTATGGTGGAGCTAGAGTATTCTTAAGACCAGCCTCTAATGGTACTGGAGTTATAGCAGGTGGTTCTATGAGAGCTGTGTTAGAGAGCCTTGGAGTACATGATGTACTAGCTAAGTCTAAAGGATCTTCAAACCCGCACAACGTAGTAAAGGCAACTTTTGATTGCTTATTAAAATTACGCGATGCAGGTACTATAGCTAAGACTCGTGGAATTACAGTAGAAAAAGTATTCAACGGATAAAATTAAGCTAGATGGCTACAATTAAAGTAAAACAAGTACGCAGCAAAATAAACCGCCCAGAGAGACAGAAAAGAACTCTAGAGGCATTAGGTTTGCGCAAAATGAATCAGGTGGTTGAACACGAAGCTACTCCTCAGATATTGGGAATGGTGAATAAAGTGTCTCATTTGGTAGAAGTAATAGAAGAAGGTAAGTAACATCTGTTAAGATTTAAGTGATGAGTTTAAATAATCTAAAACCGGCAGCGGGATCAGTAAAGTCTAAGAAACGTATCGGCCGTGGTGAAGGTTCGGGACACGGGGGTACCTCTACTCGTGGTCATAAAGGAGCGAAATCTCGTAGTGGATACAAGTCTAAGATAGGTTTTGAAGGGGGACAAATGCCTCTTCAACGTAGAGTTCCAAAGTTTGGATTTACTAACCCCAATAGAGTGGAGTATCATGGTGTAAACTTGGATGCTATTCAAAAACTGGTAGATGAGGGTAAAGTAACTGATGTTATTACTCAAGAAATATTGATAAGCAATGGCCTTGTTGCCAAAAAAGATCTTATCAAGATTTTAGGTAGAGGAGAACTCAAAGCGAAATTAAAAGTGGAAGTTCACGCTTATTCGAAAACAGCCAAAGAAGCTATCGAATCAGCAGGTGGTGAAGCTGTAACTCTGTAAAGGGAAAGCATGAAGCGTTTTATCGAAACATTAAAGAATATTTGGAAAATACAAGAACTCAGAGAAAAGATTCTTCTTACTCTGGGTCTTTTGTTCATATATCGTTTGGGATCAAACGTAGTGCTTCCAGGTATAGATCCGGAAAGTCTTACTCAGTTGCAAAACCAAGCCGATGGCGGTATTATGGGATTGGTTAATGCCTTTACAGGTGGTGCGTTTGCCAACGCTTCCATACTTGCATTAGGTATTATGCCTTATATCTCTGCATCTATTGTTATCCAGCTTTTGGGTATGGCCTTGCCAAGTGTGCAAAAGATGCAGAAGGAAGGTGAAAGCGGAAGAAGGAAGATTAATCAGATTACACGTTTCCTTACTATCGCTATTACCGCAGCACAAGCACCAGGATATATTGCTAACCTAATGGGGCAGCAAGTACAGCTTACGATATCACCAAGTATGTTTTGGATTACGTCTATCATAGTGCTTACAGCAGGTACTGTATTTGCAATGTGGCTGGGCGAAAGAATTACGGATAAAGGAATTGGTAACGGTATTTCATTACTTATTATGGTTGGTATCATTGCGAGCTTACCACAGTCTTTCCTTCAGGAGTTTGCCTCTAAAATGGATTTAAATGGAGGGCTGGTATTATTTATTGTTGAGATAGCTATTCTACTTATAGTAATACTACTTTCGGTAGCATTGGTGCAGGCGGTGCGCAAAGTACCCGTGCAGTATGCCAAGCGTACAACCGGAGGACGCACATTTGCAGGGAGCTCTGCTCGTCAGTACATCCCACTTAAGGTGAATGCTGCAGGTGTAATGCCTATCATTTTTGCTCAGGCTATTATGTTTATTCCGGTAACTATATTAAGTTATGCAGGATTGCAAAGTAGCAGTATGAATGTGGTAGTATCCATGTTTAGCGATATTCAAGGATTTTGGTACAACTTTGTATTT
Source organism: Bacteroidia bacterium (assembly GCA_030427785.1). Classification (GTDB taxonomy): domain Bacteria; phylum Bacteroidota; class Bacteroidia; order Flavobacteriales; family Schleiferiaceae; genus Owenweeksia. Next base: position 40,396 of record JAUICR010000001.1, read on the forward strand.
GCTGTATTGATTATCCTATTTACATATTTCTACACAGCTATTCAGGTTAATACAAATCAAATGGCTGAAGACTTGAAACGAAATGGTGGTTTTATTCCAGGTATTAAGCCAGGAAAATCTACTGCTGAATTTTTAGATACAGTATTATCAAGAATCACCCTTCCAGGGTCTATCTTCCTAGCCTTGCTAGCTATTTTGCCAGCATTTGCTATGATAGCGGGAGTAAATACACAGTTTTCATATTTTTATGGAGGTACTAGTTTACTTATTATGGTAGGAGTGGTATTAGATACTTTACAACAAATAGAAAGTTATTTATTGAATCGTCACTACGATGGACTTATGAAGTCTGGAAAACTGAAAGGACGAGCAGTAAGTGCATTTTAAATAAAGAAGGCGAATAAAGGAATATGGCTAAGCAAGCTGCAATAGAACAAGACGGATCTATCATCGAAGCATTAAGTAATGCAATGTTTCGAGTGGAGTTAGAAAACGGACACGTAGTTACCGCTCACATTTCTGGAAAGATGCGAATGAATTATATCAAGCTTCTACCAGGTGATAAGGTAAAATTGGAGATGTCGCCATATGATTTATCTAAAGCAAGAATAACGTACAGATACTAATAGTAATGAAGGTAAGAGCATCATTAAAAAAGAGAAGCGTGGATTGTAAAATCGTACGCAGAAAAGGAGTCCTTTTTGTGATAAACAAGAAGAACCCTAAGTTTAAACAAAGACAAGGATAATACTTTAACGGATCACTTATGGCAAGGATTGCTGGTATTGATTTACCAAAAAATAAAAGAGGCGTAATTGGCCTAACATACATCTTCGGAATCGGTTTAAGCCGAGCTCAAAAGATATTAGATCAGGCTAATGTAAGCTATGATATTAAAGTTGAGGATTGGGATGATGATCAACTTACCGCTATTAGAACTGTAATAGGCGATGAATTTAAAGTAGAAGGAGAACTTCGCTCTGAAATTCAGCTTAACATTAAGAGATTAATGGATATTGGATGTTACCGTGGTGTACGTCACCGTAATGGACTTCCGCTGAGAGGACAAAGAACAAAGAATAACTCTCGTACCAGAAAAGGAAAACGTAAAACTGTGGCCAACAAGAAAAAAGCTACTAAATAATTAGTTGATCAATGGCAAAGAAATCTACAGGTAAAGTTACCAAGAAGAGAAAAGTTATTGTGGAAGCGGTGGGCGAAGCTCATATCAATGCCACATTTAACAACATTATTATCTCTCTTACTAATACTAAGGGACAAGTAATCAGTTGGTCATCTGCTGGAAAGATGGGATTTAGAGGTTCTAAAAAGAATACTCCTTACGCTGCTCAAATGGCTGCAGAAGATTGCACCAAAGTAGCAATGGATCTTGGCCTTAAGAAGGTGAAGGTATTTGTAAAAGGACCAGGAAACGGAAGAGAATCTGCAATTCGTACCATACACAATAACGGTGTAGAGGTATCTGAAATAGTAGATATTACGCCAATGCCGCACAACGGTTGTCGTCCTCCGAAAAGAAGAAGAGTTTAAGAAATTAATTAGATAGCGAAGAAATGGCAAGATATACAGGCCCTAAGACGAAAATCGCGAGAAAATTTGGAGACCCAATTTTCGGCCCAGACCGTTCTTTTGAAAAGAAAAATTATCCTCCCGGACAACACGGTAACAACCGCAGAAGAGGGAAGAAATCAGAATATGCAATTCAGCTAGCTGAAAAGCAAAAAGCAAAATACACCTACGGTATTTTGGAGCGTCAGTTTGCCAATATGTTTGACAAAGCGCAGCGTTCTAAAGGTATTACCGGTGAAGTATTGTTGCAGCTATGTGAAGCAAGATTAGATAACGTGGTATTCCGTTTGGGTATTGCTCCTAGCCGTAGTGCTGGTCGTCAGTTTGTTTCTCACCGTCATATTACAGTAAATGGTGATGTTGTAAATATCCCATCTTATCATGTAAAGCCAGGAGATATCATTGCTGTTCGTGAAAAGTCAAAATCAATGGCCGCTATTAATGAGGCTTTGAATACTCGTAAAGATCAATACGAATGGTTGGAGTGGAACGATTCTACAAAAGCCGGAACATTTTTGAGTGCACCACAAAGAGGTATGATTCCTGAGACTATCAAGGAACAACTTATTGTGGAACTATACTCTAAATAATTATAATATAAACTTCTATATAATTTGCTATGGCAATATTAAACTTCCAAAAGCCTGATCAGGTAATCATGAATCATGCTTCTGAAACTGAAGGTCAGTTCGAGTTTAGACCTTTGGAGCCAGGATATGGACTGACTGTTGGTAATGCCCTGAGAAGAGTATTGTTATCATCTCTTGAAGGTTTTGCTTTTACTTCTGTAAAAATAGAAGGTGTAGAGCATGAGTTTTCTACCATAAAAGGTGTGGTAGAAGATGTAACTGAAATCGTTTTGAATCTGAAGCAAGTTCGCTTTAAGAGACAAATTGAAGACCTTGAAGAGGAAAGAATCAACATGAGTATTTCTGGTCAGGATAAATTAACTGCTGGTGATATTGGAAAGTTTGTTTCTGCATTCCAAGTTTTGAACCCTGATTTAGTGATTTGCAACATGGATCCATCTGTTAAGTTGGAAATGGAGCTTAACATTGAGAAAGGTCGTGGATATGTGCCTGCAGAGGAAAACAAGAAATCAAATGCTTCAATCGGTACTATCTTTATCGATTCTATTTACACTCCAATAAAGAATGTAAAATATAGTATTGAGAACTATCGTGTAGAGCAAAAGACAGATTTTGAAAAGTTAATTTTTGAAATCACTACTGACGGAAGCATTCACCCAAAGAAAGCTTTGACTGAAGCAGCAAAAATTTTGATTCACCACTTTATGTTGGTGAGTGACGAAAAGATTGCTTTAGAAGATAGCAAGTCTACCGAAACTGATAACTATGATGAAGAAATCCTTCACATGCGTCAGTTGCTTAAAACCAAGCTTGTAGACATGGATCTTTCAGTAAGAGCACTAAATTGCTTGAAAGCAGCAGAAGTAGAAACATTAGGCGATTTGGTAACCTTTACCAAAAACGATCTTATGAAATTCAGAAACTTCGGTAAGAAGTCATTAACTGAACTTGATGAGTTGGTTGAAAATAAAGGCCTCCACTTCGGGATGGATATCGCAAAGTATAAATTGGATAAGGAATAAGAGACGATGAGACACGGAAAGAAATTTAACCATCTTGGACGTACGGCTTCTCACCGCAAGGCAATGTTGGCCAATATGGCCGGATCGCTAATCGAGCATAAGCGTATAAATACTACAGTAGCCAAAGCAAAGGCTTTGAAACTATATGTAGAACCATTAATCACTAAATCTAAGAACGACAGTACGCACAGCCGTAGAGTAGTTTTTAGTTACCTAAAAAATAAGCACGTAGTAAGTGAATTATTTAGAGAGGTAGCCGCAAAAGTGGGCGACAGACCAGGAGGATACACTCGTATCATCAAAACGGGAAACCGATTGGGTGATAATGCAGAAATGTGCATGATTGAGTTAGTAGACTTTAATGAGTTGTACACAAGCGGAAAAGAAAAAGCTAAAGCTAAAAAGAGCCGTAGAGGTGGTGGCAAGAAAGCTGCTGATACTGCTGCTGCGCCAAAAGCTGAGGCAAAATCTGAAGCTATTGCAGAGGAGGCCCCAAAAGCCGAAGCTGCAAAGGATGAGGCTGCTACAGATAACAAAGAAGACAAGAAAGATTGATAGTTGAAAATTATCTTTATTGATATTGAAAAAGGGTAAGGATATTTAGTTCTTATCCTTTTTTTTTGCACTAAATTATTTCGACACGCTGATTTAAATAAAATGACGGATTATCACAAAAAGAAAGCAGTAGTATTATTAGCCGATGGAACCCTTTTTTGGGGTAAAGCCACCGGATTGGATGGAGAAGCAACTGGAGAGATTTGTTTTAACACAGGTATGTCAGGATATCAAGAAATATTTACTGACCCAAGTTATTTAGGACAAATAATGGTTACTACTAATGCCCATATAGGCAATTATGGCGTGACGGAAGATGAAGTAGAATCAGACGGAATTAAAATTGCCGGCTTGATTTGTAAAAACTTCAGCAATTTTCATAGCCGCGACAGAAGTACCGGTAGCCTCTTCAACTATTTTGCCGATCAAAACAAAGTTGCCATTTCGGATATCGATACACGTGCTCTGGTACGTCACATCAGAAGTAAAGGGGCTATGAACGCTATCATAAGCACCAATACTGAAGATATAGAAGCCTTAAGGGTAAAACTTGTCAATGTTCCTTCTATGGAGGGTTTGGAGCTGTCAAGCCAAGTAAGTGTAAAAGAGCCCGTAGTAATGGGTGATGAAAATGCATCTTACCGAATTGCCGTGTTAGATTACGGTGTGAAAAGAAACATACTGAGAAACCTATTGCAAAGAGAAGCAGTATTAAAAGTGTTTCCGATGGATACACCGGTGGCTGTGATGGAAGAATGGAATCCTGATGCCTATTTTATTTCAAATGGCCCTGGCGATCCAAGTGTAATGACCAAGAGCATCGAATTGATGAAGGAGGTAATTGCCAGTGAAAAACCTGTTTTTGGAATCTGTTTAGGGCATCAGCTTATTTGCCTTTCGCAAGGACTAGGAACGAGCAAAATGCACAATGGTCATCGAGGAATCAATCATCCGGTAATTAATTTACAAACTGGAAAAGGAGAGATTACAACTCAAAATCACGGTTTTGTAGTAAATGCCGAAGATGTAGCAAAGAGTGAGGATGTAATACTTACACATCAGCATTTAAATGATAAAACAGTAGCAGGCGTAATGCTGAAGAATAAACCTGTATTTTGTGTGCAATATCATCCGGAGGCCTACCCAGGTCCACATGACTCAGCATACCTTTTTGATGACTTTATAGAACTAATTAAAACTCATAAATCGAACTAGTAATGGCAGTGATATCAGGCCTAAGAGCAAGACAAATATTAGATAGCCGTGGAAACCCCACTGTAGAAGTGGATGTATACACAGATCGCGGTCATATGGGCCGTGCGGCAGTACCATCAGGTGCATCTACAGGTATTCACGAAGCTGTAGAACTAAGAGATGGCGACAAGGCATCTTATTTAGGCAAAGGCGTGCTGCGCGCTGTAGAAAATGTGAATAAAGCCATTGCGGAGCAAATAGTAGGGATGAGTGTTAGCGATCAAGCAGGTGTAGACTATGCCATGATTGCGCTAGATGGTACCCCCAATAAGGCCAATCTTGGTGCTAATGCTATGCTCGCGGTTTCATTGGCTGTAGCCAAAGCTGCGGCTGCTACCCATGGGCAAATGTTGTTTAATTACATAGGTGGTGTAAATGCCCGGGTATTACCGGTTCCTATGATGAACATATTAAACGGAGGTGCACATGCTGATAATTCAATCGATTTTCAAGAGTTTATGGTAATGCCTTTTGGAGCCGATACTTTTTCGGAAGGCTTGCAGATGGGTACAGAGATTTTTCATCACTTAAAAGAAGTACTAAAGTCAAAAGCTTACAGTACTAATGTGGGTGATGAGGGTGGATTTGCACCCAACATTAAATCCAATGAAGAGGCCATTGAAACGGTATTGACAGCAATTGAGAAAGCTGGTTATAAACCAGGCGATGATGTGTATATTACTATGGATGCTGCTTCTACCGAGTTTTATGACGAAAAAACAGGACTTTATCACTTCCATAAGAGTGATGGTAAGAAGCTGAACTCAGAGGAAATGGTAGATTTTTGGAAGACTTGGTCAGAGAAGTACCCAATTATTTCTATTGAAGATGGATTAGCAGAAGACGACTGGGCAGGATGGGCCAAACTAACGGAGGCCATAGGCGATAAAGTGCAATTGGTAGGAGATGATCTTTTTGTAACCAATGAAGAAAGGGTGCAAAAAGGCATTGAGGAAAATATCGCTAATTCGGTATTAGTAAAAGTAAATCAGATTGGTACACTTACTGAAACGATAAATACCGTACAATTAGCACAAAATAATAGTTATACTTGCGTAATGAGTCATAGATCAGGCGAAACCGAGGATAGCACAATTGCAGATTTGGCCGTAGCTTTGAACTGCGGACAAATTAAAACAGGGTCAGCCTCAAGAAGTGACAGGATAGCAAAGTATAACCAGTTGCTTCGCATCGAAGAAATGCTTGGAGGTACCGCGGTTTACCCTGGAAAACAATTTAAATACATAAAATAATCATTGCGAAATGAAAGAAACCATGGAAAGACTTAAAGACCGTTTTAGAACCAAAATAGATCCCGCCAGAAAAGAGGTAAAAGATTTTATTGCCGCACACGGTGATGAAGTAATAGGAGAGATTAAAGTAAGCCAACTGTACGGAGGGATGAGAGGTATGCAGGCTTTGATAACAGAAACTTCTAAGCTTGATAATAATGAAGGTATTCGGTTTCGTGGTTACAGCATTCCTGAGCTACAGGAGAAGCTACCGAAGTATCCTGGTGGAGAGCAGCCGCTACCCGAGGGAATATTTTACCTGATGCTCTTTAATGAGATGCCGGATGACGATACAGTGAGAAGAGTGAGTAATAATTGGGCTCGTAGAGCACAGATTCCTCCGCATGTATTTAATGTGATTGATGCATTGCCTATGCATACACATCCTATGACTCAGTTTGTAACTGGTATTATGGCCTTGCGCACTGAGAGTGAGTTTAAGAAGGCCTACCGCAATGGAATAAATAAATCAGATTATTGGGAGCCAACGTATGATGATGCAATGAACCTGATTGCACGCCTACCACGTTTGGCAGCCTACATTTATCGCAGATTATATCACAATGGAGAGCACATTGAGCCAGATCCATCTTTAGATTGGTCAGGAAACTTTGCACATATGCTCGGGTTTGATAATGAAGAGTTCAGAGAACTACTTCGCCTGTACATGACCATCCATGTAGATCATGAAGGTGGTAACGTTTCGGCTCATACCATCCACTTAGTAGGTTCGGCCTTGAGCGATTGTTACCAGTCTTTTGCCGCAGGAATGAATGGATTGGCGGGACCGCTACATGGTTTGGCAAATCAAGAAGTTATTCGTTGGATTTTTGCCATGCGCGATGAACTTGGTGGAGGCTTGCCTTCAAAAGAACAAATTGCCAATTATTGTAAAAAGACCTTAAACGAAGGGAAGGTGATTCCAGGTTTTGGACATGCCGTATTGCGCAAAACAGACCCTCGTTATACAGCCCAAAGAGAGTTTGCTCAAAAGCATATGCCGCATGACGAATTGTTCCAAATAGTGAGCAGAGTGTACGAGGTGGTTCCTGAAATTTTGCAGGAAACTGGAAAAGTAAAAAACCCTTGGCCAAACGTAGATGCTCATTCAGGTCAACTTTTGATGCATTACGGCCTTACTCAGTATGATTTTTATACAGTATTATTTGGTGTAAGTCGTGCCTTAGGTACTCTTGCTAGTTTAATTTGGGATAGAGCATTAGGCTTCCCAATAGAGCGCCCAGGTAGCACAACTACCGAATTGCTTAAGAAGCAGTTTGAAGGGAAATAGATTAGATTTCTCAAAATAAATATAAGAGCCAATCGAAAAAGTTTTTGATTGGCTCTTTTCTTTTGATACTTAACACAATAAAAGAAGGTTTTGATATTATTTTGTATTTGTAAAATTTTTATATTTGCAGCCCTTTTTTGAGAGTAGTAAGACGCAATAAAGGTTTTGTAAATCAAAGAATTAAAACAGCTTTCAAGTTTCGATTTCTTAATGTTCTTACCGATAACTTGAAATACAAATCATTCTCTGCATGTCAGAAGAAAACAAAAAAGTAGCTGAGGAAAAAGTGGAAACCACTGCAGCTGCTAAAGAAACCGCTTCAACCGAAGCAAAAGAAGAAACTCCAAAAGTAGCCGAAACCCCCGAAACCACTGAGGCTGTAGCTGAAGAAAAGGTAGAGGAAGTGGCTGCTGAAGCAAAAGAAGAAACTGCTCCTGTAGCCGAAGAGGTGGCCGAGGCAGACGAACCTTTTGATTGGGAAGAATTTGAGTATGGACTCAAATCAAAGTCTAGAAAAGAAAGAGAAGAGCTTACCAAGCTTTATGAAGACACTCTTACTACTATTGATGTACACACTGTAACTGAAGGTGATGTAATAAACATGACTGACCGTGAGGCTATCGTGGATATAGGTTACAAATCAGAAGGTGTGATTTCGTTAAACGAATTTCGCTACAATCCTGACTTAAAAGTTGGAGACAAAGTAGAGGTATTGGTAGACAAGCAAGAAGATAAGGACGGACAGTTGGTATTATCGCACCGTAAGGCCCGTGCTATTAAAGCTTGGGATCGTGTAAATGCTGCTCATGATACTGAGGAAGTAGTAAACGGTTACGTAAAATGTCGTACCAAAGGCGGTATGATTGTAGACGTATTCGGTATCGAAGCATTCTTACCAGGTTCACAAATTGATGTGAAGCCAATCCGCGATTACGATGCATACGTAGATAAAACTATGGAATTCAAGGTTGTGAAAATTAATCACGAATTTAAAAACG
>JAUICR010000199.1 GCA_030427785.1 Bacteroidia bacterium
GGCTGGAAAACCTTTGGTAGCGGATCTACCTCTACTGAAATGGAGTTGCTTGCCAATAATATTAAATTTAGAGTTGAGCACGGTGGACTGAGCCAGGAAAAATACCAAAACACAGGCGTTGACCCTGCTGTGGTGTTTGCTACAACTCTAGTAACTTTTGACCTTAATAATTCTGGTGGCAGCCCAATAGCTGGAGCTACTGCCAAATACTACGGTTCAGGATGGCAAACCTTTGGTAGCGGAACTACTTCTACTGAAATGGAGCTGCTTGCCAATAACATAAAATTTAGAGTAGAGCACGGTGGCTTGAGCCAGGAAAAATACCAAAACACAGGGGTTGACCCAGCTGTGGTGTTTGCTACCAGAAATGTTCATATCGACTACTGGGATATCGCTACTCCTAGCGACTATACGTTCAAGTACTACGGGTCTGGTTGGAACACCATCGGAATTGGCACTGGTTCTCCAGGAAACTACTCTCACGTAGACGTAGAATTACTACCTGGAAACATTAAGTACCGTGTAGAAGGACCTTGTGGTAACCAAGAACAATATAGTACTGGTGACTGGATTCACTTTTATTGCAACGCTAACAAATCCGCTTTTGTAGGCAACAACAATGCGATATCCAGCATCAAAGTATATCCTAACCCAGCTAGTTCTCAAATTACCATTGAGGCTACTGGAAACGTGAGTATATTCAATGCTTCTGGTAAACTTATGTACTCAGGCGCTACCGGAACACTTGATGTTTCTGCATGGGCAAGAGGTATGTATATGATAAAAGCTGATGGCGAAGTGAAGAAGTTGATTCTTGACTAAACTGTAGCTTAATCCCGTTAATTTAATCCCCTCATCCAGGTATAACCCTGGTGAGGGGGTTTTTAATTTTTTGCTGGCCTTGTAAGGCATCTCATATTGCCGGTTCAAAGTTTGTCAAAATCCAAGTCTCCGTGTTCAAATAAATTTACTTTTACCGACTCAACAACATTCCCATGATTAAGAATATCATTTTCGATTTTGGCGCGGTACTTATTCCCATTGACGAGAGCAAAACAGTAAAAGCCTTTGAGGCACTTGGAGCTAACGAAGAACTACTACAGCAAAAAAAACTATTTAACAATTTTGAGATTGGGAAAATCAGCTCGAAAGATTTTTTTAATAGCCTTCAGCCATTTATGTTTCGCCATGTTTTTCTGGGTGATTTAAGAAATGCTTGGAACGCTATGCTAGGCGAATTGCCCGAAGAAAACGTGCAACTACTAAAAAGAATTAAAAAGGATTACCGCATTTTTTTACTCAGCAATACCAATGTAGATCACATTGCTTCGATTAAGAATCAGGCTGGTATGTTTTTGTACGGTCAGTTTGAAAAGCAATTTGAAAGCGTACATTACAGCCATGAGTTGGGTATGCGCAAGCCCGATAAGAAATGCTTTGTAGAGGTTTTAAAAAGAAATAATCTGAAAGCTGAAGAAACTCTTATGATAGATGATAAAGAGGAAAACATACAGGGAGCAGCAAAAGCCGGATTGAAAACCTGGCACTTCAACCCTCAAACAGACAATATTCTGCAATTGAAAAAAGAAATAAAATCCAGGCTCGATTAAATTTTATGATGGCCTATCACTTTTTGTATGGCAAAAAACTCATCAAGGATATTTGAGCGCATCAAGATTTGAAAACTTTCTACATTTTCAAGTAGCTTATACCCGTTATCGTCTATAAAAAGGCTCGTCAATTTTGAGCTGATGGTTTTGAAATCAAAATGATGCTCTTCCTTTTTCAGGTAATTTTGGATTCCAACCAGCGAACCTTTGCTAAGCTTGTAGCTAAAACCATCTCCAGCCAATAATTCAGCCTTACCTTTTAGTATAAAGTAAAATCCTTTGGGTTTATCTCCCGCTCTGAATAAGGTTTGATGCCTTTCATCAAATACAATGAGGCTACTACGCAAGGCTACCTTCCTTAAGATAGAAGCGTTTATTGAATCTCCTAATACATCCTGGAGAGCTTGTATGGTCTGTTGCAATTTCACGGTAATAATTGCGTGCAATCTATCGCCTTTACAACTTCTCAAAAATGATAAATGTCAGTTTCAGTCAAAGATGGCTGCACGCTCCTTCAGAGCGATTGGGTCTACCAAAGCAATTTTTCTTCCTTTTAGGGTGATAAGTCCCTCTGAGCTCAATTCGGATAATAATCGGATTGCAGATTCAGTAGCCGTTCCAATCATATTGGCTAATTCTTCGCGTGTAAGGCTAATGTCCAGGTATCCTTCTTTGGTATGGCCAAATGTGGCACCCAATAGTAATAATACTTCGGCCAATCGTTCGCGTACGTTTTTCTGCGCCAAGCTGGTAATAATTTTACCTGCCTCCCCTAGTTCGTTGCACGAAATTTTCAAAACGTTTAACGAAAATTTAGGATTACTCTCTATCACCTCCAAAAAAGAAGTCTTGGGGATATAGCACACATGTGTATCTTCAAGTGCTACTATAGATGCACCTAGGGGTTCATCGCTCAATATGCTTCTGTATCCTATCAAACCACCATCTGTAATCAAGCGCATGATTTGTTCTTTGCCCTCATTACCGCGCTTGAAAAGCTTGGCCTTACCCGAATAAATACAATAAACACCTTGCGGTCTAGCTCCTTCTTGCATCATTACCTGCCCTTTACGGAAAAAAACGCAGGACTTCCTCTTGCTTACCTCATCAAGATCTGGGTTATCAAGATTCTTGAACGCACTTTTTGTACGATTCAGACATTCTGCACAATGTGCAGGCACATTTGGAGTGATTTGTTTTGTAGCCATAGATTGCTTGCAAAATTATAACTATTAATAAGAAGTCCATATGGACTTTCCTTCATTAATTTGCACCGTGAAAAACACCGAAAAAATACAAAAAGAATGCACGCACTGCCAGTTGCCTATTTCTGGTGGGAGCCACCACCAGAGCAGTCATGGCGAATACTGTTGCTACGGGTGCATGATGGTGGATGAACTCTTAAAGGGTGAAAATAGATTTATTGACCCTGCAATTTTTCACAACAAGAAGTTTGACTATTTACAGAATGATAAAATCCAAAAAGATCTTTTAAGCTTTGAAGAGGGTGCAATTGCCAAAATAGAAATTCACTTGCCGCAAATTCATTGCTCTAGTTGTATTTACCTTTTGGAAAACTTGCAAGAAATAGCAAAAGGCATTTTGGATGTAAAGGTGAATTTTGGGCAAAAAATAGCCTCTATTACTTTTTTAAAAAAAGACATAACCCTACCTCAAATTGCCTCCCTACTCCACTATATTGGCTACCCTCCAGATTTTAACACCACGGATAAAGCATCAAAAAAGAGGATAAACAAATTAGTCATTCAGTTAGGGGTGGCCGGTTTTTTCTTTGGCAATACCATGCTGCTAGCGCTACCTGATTATTTGCACAGCGACCTAAGTTTGGACAGCAACTTACAGCAGTTCTTCCGCATATTAATGATGCTTTTCAGCATTCCGGTGATACTATACAGCGCTCAGGATTATTTCATAAATGCTTTTAAAAATATAAGAGGTGGCAGCATTAGCATTGATCTGCCCATAGCATTAGGCATTTTAGTAATTTTTATCCGAAGCTCTTTTGAAGTACTGACCGGTATTGGCCCCGGATATTTTGACAGCCTCAATGGACTCATTTTCTTTTTGTTAATAGGTAAATGGTATCAACAAAAGACTTACGAGAATTTCCGGTTCGATAGGGATTTTAAATCCTTTATTCCCTTAGCCGCCAACCTGGTTTTACAAAATGGCAAAAACCACTCTATTCCAATAGCTGATTTAAAAAAAGGCGACATTATCATAGTAGAAAAAGATGAACTGTTACCTGCTGATGCCATCCTTAAAGAAAACCAAGCTACGCTTGACTACAGCTATATTACAGGTGAGGCCGAACCAATAGAAAAAACCTTAGATGCCAAGGTATACGCTGGGGCAAAAATCAAATCTGACGCTGCCATTTTTGAAATTTTGAGCGCGGCCGACAGTAGTTACTTAGCCAATCTTTGGGAACAATTTAGCGATAAGAGAAAGGCCGCCTCTCATCAAATCGGGATAAACACTAATATTTCGCAATATTTTAGCCTAGCAATAGTGCTGATAGCGGTAATATCGGCAGCTCTGTGGGCTACGATAGATCTAGGAAAGGCTATAAATGTATTTACAGCTGTACTTATTGTGGCATGTCCGTGTGCCTTGGCCCTTGCTCAGCCTTTTTCCAGCGGAAGTATGCTGAGGCAGTTTGGTAAAAAAGGTTTTTTTCTAAAAAATGCTAATGTGCTGCACAAGCTGGCGGAAGTAGAGTACATAGCCTTTGACAAAACCGGCACTTTGACACAATTAGATACAATGACCGTGCAGTGGCATGGAGAGCCATTAGCTGATGACGAAAAACAACTATTAGTGAGTCTCATTAAAAAATCACGACACAGCTTAAGTACTTCTCTTGTCCAATTTTTAAGCCCTTCCAATTTTATCGCATCCGAAATTTCAGATTTTGCTGAAATTGAAGGTGAAGGCCTTAGGGGGTATATTGCTAATACATATCTTGAAATAGGACGGGCAAAATTTGTAGATGTTGCTGAAGAAGCAAGCACTACCAGCATTTATGTGAAAATAGATGAAATACTAAGAGGGTACTTTACTTTTCATCAAAACACACGTGCTCAAACCAATCAATTGATTCAAGACCTCATACCTAATTATGAGCTGGCCATGATAAGTGGTGATAATGACAAGCAAGAAAAGGCCTATCGCTCACTTTTTGGAGAAAAGCCCAAATTGCTTTTTGAACAAACCCCGAAGCAAAAACTGGAGTTTATAGATTCATTAAATGCTGCGGGGCAAAAAACACTAATGGTAGGTGATGGCCTAAATGATGCCGGAGCCCTCAACCATGGGCATGCAGGAATAAGTTTGTGCGAAGATCAAATGCACTTTTTTCCACCTAGCGATGCTGTATTAAAGGCCGGCAGCTTATCCCTTTTGCCAAGATTTTTGCACCTCAGCAAAAAAAATGAGCAAGGGATTAAAATTGCCATTCTCATATCACTATTATATAATGTGGTAGGTTTAAGTTTTGCCATAGCAGGTTTACTTAGTCCATTGGTATGTGCTATACTTATGCCTATCAGTTCATTAACCGTTGTACTATTTACATCAAGCTGGAGTTCGTACTACGCGCAGAAGGAACTCAAATAATTGATTTTGGAATCAAAACTGAGTTTTGCAAATAATATGACACAAATCATATAAAAGACTTTTACACCCGATTATATTTGCTGGTTTAATTTCCTACTTTAGAGCTCTTAAAATTCAATAATGTCTGCTATTTTTTTACTTATTGGCGCAAGCTTGCTAGTGGCTTTAGGCTTTTTAGGAGCCTTTATTTGGAGTATCAAAAGTGGGCAATACGAAGATGACTACTCACCAGGGGTACGCATGTTAAAAGATCCAAAACAATCATACCAATCTCAAACGAACAAAGGAGAATGAATACAACTGAGACTTTTTTTTATGACAATCGATGGGCAAAAAACTTCCTTATTGCAACGATTGTATGGGGTGTAATTGCCCTTCTTGTAGGACTAACCATTGCCTTGCAATTAGTTTTTCCATCATTAAATGGTGATACCTCATGGCTCACCTTTGGTAGATTAAGAGCCCTGCATACTAACGGAGCCATTTTTGCCTTTGTAGGAAACTCAATTTTTGCCGGAGTTTATTATTCCCTACAGCGCCTTCTCAAAACCCGAATGGCCAGCGATTTATTAAGCAAAATTCACTTTTGGGGATGGCAGTTCATCATTTTAGCAGCTGTTATCACTTTGCCTTTGGGTATTACCTCTTCCAAAGAATACGCAGAATTGGAGTGGCCTATTGATATCGCCATAGCACTTATATGGGTGACTTTTGGTGTTAACATGTTTTGGACCATCATGAAAAGAAGAGAGCGCCATTTATACGTGGCCATCTGGTTCTTTATAGGCACATTTGTTACCGTAGCCTTACTGCATATAGTAAACAGTTTGTCAATGCCTGTTTCGCTTACCAAGTCTTACCCCATTTTTGCTGGAGTGCAAGATGCATTAGTGCAATGGTGGTATGGGCATAATGCTGTGGCATTCTTCTTAACTACTCCGGTACTAGGGCTTATGTACTATTTTGTGCCTAAGGCAGCTAACCGCCCTGTGTACTCCTACCGTCTTTCTATTATTCACTTTTGGGCTCTAATCTTCCTATATATATGGGCAGGCCCACACCACTTATTATATACTGCTTTACCTGAGTGGGCTCAAAGTTTAGGAACAGCCTTCTCCA
>JAUICR010000200.1 GCA_030427785.1 Bacteroidia bacterium
GTAGTCGTCTAGCTAGCAGGTCTGCGCCTGAATGCTCCCTTATAATTAAAATAAAAGGAGAGTAAGTTATATTATTAGAAAGTTTTAAACGATTGGAAAATTGTTGAATATATTTTTTCATTTTGATAAGGTTTGATTAATGATTCCAAATGTAAGAAATGTATCGTAAGTATAAGATGTAGGTGTTATTACAGAAATATCACTTATTTGTAGTCCAGTTTCTACTATCAACGGGAATTTAGTTAGTTATTGTTTGATTTCAATTAATTAGTAACCGCGTTAGATGCTGCTTCTTCGTGGTCCGTAAGTTATTTAACGAGGGCATCTTTTCTTACATACTGTATTAAAAATGTAACCAAAGTTGAGAATGCTTGTGGTTTTACAAGCGGCAAGCCCACATATTAAATAGCATAGAGTAATACCGAAAGCTACTTAGGCCATTTACTTTGTAGATTAGCCCAAATCCCAAATTTTCAATCTTCAGTTCAAATATGTCGTCCAAACAAGAGCCTTTTATCTCCTACAGCCGCCCAGATATTACTGATCAAGCATTGTCAGAAGCGGCATTATCGTTTTATCATCAGCTGGATGAGCGTAGGTCGTGCCGAGACTTTAGCAATCGTGCCGTTTCAAAATCTGTTATAGAAACTGTTATTAAATCAGCGGCATCGGCTCCAAGTGGGGCGCATAAGCAACCCTGGACGTTTGTTGCGGTATCCAATGCTATTCTTAAAAAGAAAATAAGAGATGCTGCTGAAATTGAAGAAAGGGAGTTTTATGAAAATCGTGCTACCGAGGAGTGGTTAAAGGATTTGGAACCCATAGGCACCGATTGGCGCAAACCTTTTTTGGAAACCGCGCCTTGGCTGATTGTAGTTTTTAAGAAAACCTACAATGTAGAAGACGGGCAGAAAACTAAAAACTACTATGTGCAAGAATCGGTGGGTATTGCTTGCGGTTTTTTGATAGCGGCTATACACCAAGCAGGTTTAGTCACTCTTACACATACCCCTAGCCCGATGAATTTTTTGGCTGATATATTAGAAAGACCAGAAAATGAAAAACCATTTTTGCTCTTGCCAGTAGGTTATGCCGCATCAGATGCTGAAGTGCCTAATCTCAAAAGAAAGCCTTTGGATGAAATTGCTGTTTTTTTAGAATAAAAGACGTTTAGCGCAAACCGTAGTTTCTATAAATCAAGGCTTTTATTTCCTGCAAAGGAAAAGTAGGGTCGCTCAAATATCTTAAGGCAATACCATCAAGCACGGCTGAAAGGTACATAGCTTCGGACACCGGTTGGTGGTAACCCAGGGCTGTGAAAACTTCGGTAAAGGCCGCTTCCCATTGTTGTTTGGCAGTACGCACCCATTCTTGTATTTGCTCACTTTCTGGCGGCTGTAGGCGCAATAACATGGTGAACCTTCTTATCTCAGGTTGCGATTGAAGAAAAGAAATAGATAGCTCAAGCAGTTTTGCCAGGTTATTTATCGCAGGTGCATTCGAATCCCAATCGGTCGGTTGGACAGTAAGACTCCTATAGTGGTCAAATATTCCTTTTAGTAGGGCCTCTTTGCTATCAAAATAATGGTACATCAAGCCTTTGGAAACACCAGCGGCTTTGGCTATTTGCGATACGCTGCTTTCGCGGTATCCCTTTGTAGAAAACAACTTAAAGGCAGTTGCTACTATTATTTCTTTCGAATTTTCTTTGGGGTTAGCGGTCTTTTTGGTCTTGCTCATTTTGTCTGACTTAAGGGTCAGCCAAAGTAAAACAGCCCTTGTAAATTACAAGGGCTGTTTATCAAATTTTTGAAAATTATTATTTCAATACCTCTATGGGCTGAACAAAGGTTTTGTCGCCCGAATCAAACCGTAGAATATAGCTTCCTGAATGTAGTTTTGATAGATTGATTTTCTGGGTTTCGCCACGGTTGGCGGTAAAAAGAGTTTCTTGAATCAACTTGCCATTCATATCAAAAATCTTGATTGAGCCATTTAGTCCTTCAAGGCCTTTATAGGTATACGAAACAAAATCATTGCTTACCATAGTTGGGTATACTTCTATGCCTCTTATCATAGGCCAAACTTTGAGACCTAGAGTTCCTCTGGTAAAGAGCGCGTAATGAGGCTCACTTGCGCTGAGTCCACTATTGGATGTAGCAGTCCATTTATAATACCGCGTGTGTCCTTGCGGCATTGAGATGTAGTTGAGAACGCTATCGAGCCGTGAATAGGTGAAAGTAAGCATCGTGTCTTTTCCGCCATTGTTGGAAGGTAAGGTGATGAGAGCTGGAGAGAAGTTTCCGGTTACCTTGTCTATTTTCCAGCTATATCTTGTAGAAGCGTCTAGCCCTGGGTTTTCCCACGTAAAATCAATGGTTTGTGCTCCATTACCTTGCAGTACTACGGTGGCACTATCGGTAGGGCTTAGCAGCTTAAATTCTATTTGTGGTGCTTTGCTACTTAATATTAGGTGGCGCGAAGTGGTAGCAATATTGCTCAAAACTGTTCCTACAGGTGCGTTGGTAGATCCTGCTGTCCATGGGCCCGCCACAGCTTTTTGAGCCATAGTTAAGGCGCTTGGCGCAATGATACCGGGATAGCCATTGAAGTTATAATCTACCTTGAAAGAGCTAGCCGTTCCACTAATAAAAACACCCCAATGCCTTAGGTTCATTAAACCAAAATGAGAAGCCGGAGGAACGGTATCCAAATGGGGGCTATTGGTCCTATAAAGTTGAACACCCAAGGGGCTGCCCGTAATGGTGCTTACCGTCATGCTATCTCCTGCAGCATGCTTTAAGCTTAGGCTTATGCCGGCCCAGGTAGAGGGATATACAAATAGGCTGGTGTCTCCCACATGTGCATCCGATATTTTCCAGCTAGGCGGATTGATAGCATAAAAAGTAGCATTGTTGGTTTGGCTGCTTTTATCTTGAGTGGTAGTGCCTGTACCTTCATCAAAAGGATAATACAGTTTCAGT
Organism: Bacteroidia bacterium; assembly: GCA_030427785.1. Lineage (GTDB taxonomy): Bacteria > Bacteroidota > Bacteroidia > Flavobacteriales > Schleiferiaceae > Owenweeksia. Next base: position 2,985 of record JAUICR010000200.1, read on the forward strand.
CCGGTTTCGGTTCCCGCCAGGCGATGACACATGCTTGCACGCAAATCAGTTTGAGATCTTGCCGTATTCCAAAGTCGTACTTCGTCTATTCTGCCTTCAAACTCACGCGTTTGGCTGGCGTCTCCCATGCGCCCCACTCGCAATGGATTTATGGTAGAAACTTTTATAGATCCTGTATAGGCCGTGGTAGCCGCTAAAGTTCCATCTATATACACTCTGATATTGCTGCCATCAAAAGTACCGGCCACATGATGCCAGGTATTGAGTGAAATAAAGGATGTAGAAATGGCCTCTTTCCAGCCTGCAATGGTAGAGATGGTAAACGAAACTTTCCCTCCATCACCACAGCGCAATACATAACCTTGCTCACCTCCATTTGTCCAAGAGTCGGTACCTACTATGGTATTCATCCAATGGGTGCTGCCAAATTGGGTAGGGTAAACCCAGGCCTCAATGGTAATAGCAGTACTTGGATAAAACGATGAATTGTAAGGGGCCTCTATATATTTTACACCTCCGGCTACATCTATACAGCTAGAGGAGCCCCCCTGACCGTAGGATGCTGAGGCGATAAACAAACATGATAAGAGGGATAGTATTTTTTTCATGGGCTTGTTGGTTTTAATCAAATGTACAAAACGAGTAAGCACAATATTGGATAGTGAAGTTGCAGAAAATAAACCTGCTAATATGTTAGCTGAGCCTTATTGGAGTCTTACTTTTGAGACTTAAGACGTAATAGCCTTGTTAAAGTATTTCGCATATAAATTGAAGTCTCGATACTTTTTGTTTCTGAAACAAACTGATCAAAAGTATTTCTATAGGCTTTTGGGATTGCGCAGGAGCGGAAATCATGCATTGATAAATTGGCTGATGGCGCAATTGCCGGGCATAACTCTATTGCTGGATAATGCGCAGCGTGGCAAGCAAGAAAACACGGCAAACAAGAAGTGGGGTGTTCGAGGTACTAAGCGGAGGAATCTTTTTGTAAGCCATGAAGATCGGGAATTAGAGCCATTTTACCTTGAGTATAAAGAACGATTGTTCGGTAAATCGCAAAAAAAAGTAAGCATGTTGTTGCTGAGAGACCCATATAATTGGATGGCGAGTTGGTATGCATGGCAAGATGAATTGGGAGTAAGATTTAGAACGGACGAATCGTTCAGAGAACATACAATCAGCCTGTGGAAGGACTACGCAAAGTTGTATATCCTTTGGGAGAATAATCAGGATTCAAATCAAATAGCCATTAATTACAACCTATGGGTTTCGCAGCTTGGGTATCGGAAGGAATTAGCCGAAAAGTTGGAATTGAGCTTTAGCGATAGGGGAAGAGATAAGATGAGCAAAAATGGTAAAGGGAGTTCCTTTGATGGGCTTAATTTTCAAAATAAAGCATCACAACTTAAAGTGCTGGAGCGCTGGTGTCATTTTGAAAATAACCCTGTGTATCAATCCTATTTTGACCAAGAGATAAAGGACTTGTCAGCTCAGATTTTCCCGGAAATTCAGCCTGGGTTTTAAAATTTGTCCAGCTGTTTTATTTGAAACTGCTTTCGGTCAAAATCTATTAGCCCTTCATCGCGTAGTTCGTTTAGTGTGGTGGTTACCGTTTGGCGCGAAGTGCCTATTAGGTTAGCTATATTCTTGTGTGTAAAAAAATGCGGGATAATTACCGATTGGTCTTTTTTCACACCTTTTTCGATGGCCAGCTCTCTCAGAAAATCTATCAGCCGCGAACGCACATCTTTAAAAATGAGATTGTCAATTCTGCGCTCCATCTTCTTCATCCTAAAGCCAATCCACTTATATATTTTGAAAGTAAACTCCTTGTTGTCATGCATCAACTCGTATACTTGGTCCTTTCGCACGGGGCACACTAGCGTATCATCATCCATAGCCTCAGCTATTTCGCTTCTTTTTTCTTCGCCCTGTATGGCTAATTCGCCAAACATTTCGCCCTTGCCTAGTATGGCGCGCACTACCTCCTCACCATCTTCGCTATAATTGAGTATTCGCACTTTGCCTTTGGCAATAAGGTACATGGTGGTAGAAGGGTCATCCGTAAAATAGATGGTTTCTCCTTTAGAGTATTGCTTAAAATGATTTTCACTTTCGCTATAATTTTTGAGTTTATGCGGGCACATTACCTCAAAGAGGTTAACATCATCAATAAGCCAATAACTATCTTTCATAAAAGGGGTAGAAGTGTAAAAAATAAAAATACAAAAAGCACTATAGCACCATACGGCCACTGTGGAGCACTATCAGGAATAACCAATTATAATACCGCATTTTGTCAAAACCAGAAGCCTAAACTTATATACGTATATACATCGCTATGGTTGGTTGACCCGGTTACGCTAAGTTCTAAAGGGCCTATGATACTATCATAACTATAGCCTATGCTGTACCCGTCTAGTATGAGGTCGCTATCAATGGTTTCTTGAAATGACTTTTCTACTTTTCCCCAATTGGCTTTGGCAATAATGTAGTGCTTTTTAAAAATTTGAAAATTGGCATCAGCTCGAAGTACTATGGCATTTCTACCGGGTATTTCCATGTAATTGTAACCTATAAAAGGGGTGATGTAATTAATATAGTTTTTACCCAGACTACCCAAAAATACGTTGTAGGCATAGTCTAGATCGGGGCCAATGGTGAAGATTCCTTTGAGCGAAGGAATCAGCGCTATACGGTTGGTAATGCTGATGGCCTGAGCAAATGAAAAATCTATTACCGAACTGGGGTCTATAAATCCCTTTGTGCTATCCTGTTTTGTTATTACGCGCGCGTTCAGCGAAGTCTTGGTGCCATTCATAGGGTAGTTGGCCCGATTGAAAGAGTCAAAATCCAGAAACGCATAATAGTTTAGATAATTTTGGTAGGTGTCATCCTCCTTGGTGGCGGCCACATCTTGCGAAAGATCAATTCCTTCAAATTGTACACCCGTGCCGATGGCTAACACATCACCTATGGTAGTTTGAAGAAATACGCTTAATGAAATATCCGAATAGTTAAGCGCCAGAATGGGGTTTCCGCTTTCGTACACCTTGGTTTCAAATTGAGTGGTTCTGAGCTTAATACCTGGGGATGGAATAGCTCCTCGGTCTACAAAGTATTGTATGTCTGATCTTATATTATCGCCCAAAGCGAGATCTACAGTAAATCTAGAGTTTTTTAATAGCAGATTGCGCTGCGTGTAATTTAACAATAGTGCCGTTTTAAAATCATCATCATAGTGCAATCCTATCCTAAACTGAATTTGAGAAGGGTCTTCTAC
>JAUICR010000201.1 GCA_030427785.1 Bacteroidia bacterium
GGTGATTGTGCGGTTTCTTTTTTTTGGTGCTTCGTTAGAGTATATGTTGGCTTTGCTTATTGGCCTCGAAATTGGAACACAACTCATTAAGCGAGCTACTAACCAAAGGCCTGAGGGTTACTTTTCTTTTTGGATAGAAGGGATTCCTGTTTATTGTGCTATCCTTTTGCTGGTGTTGAGGTGGTTTTTGTGATAATTGAAGCAAGAAAACGATGCATACATACTTATCAAAACCTACCCTGCAATTGTACGATAGGTGCTCGCTAAAAGTTTCAGATTTTGAAAAAGAAAAGGAAAGCCAGGAATATTACGCATGTAATTACAAGGTAGATGGCAAACTTGTATTGAGTCGCAATTCTAAAGTTACTCCAAAGAAAGTAGGGCAGTTTGTAACCTTTTGGAAAAGAAATGACAAAGGCCCTATTGAGCCTTTTCAGGAAAAAGATTCTTTTTATTATTTGGTAGTAAATGTTAGTTCAGAAGATGAATTTGGCCAGTTTGTATTTCCAAAATCTGAATTAGTGAAGCGCGGCATAGTATCAACAAATTCAAGTGAGGGAAAAAGAGCATTTAGGGTGTATCCGCCTTGGAACCTGACAACTAGCCAACAAGCTATCCGAACCCAAAAATGGCAGAGTGATTATTTTTTGAAAATTGAGAATGAGCTTGATTTGGGAAGGGTAAAGAGGCTTTACGGAACGCAATAGGTCGTCCACCTCAGTCTCGTTCCTCGCCACCTCCGCCAGCGGAGCCATTAACAGTTTTTATGTAAATGAGAGTGTTTATATTAACTACTCGTAATTTCAAATGCAGTTATCATCCGCTGGGGGAGGTACTTGAAAGACGGAGGTGGATTCCAAACTCTTATTCAGCCCTGTTTTTCAACATATATTTACCATACATATGGTACACCATAAATCCAAAAACTACCAACAGCAGTAACCATTCATGGGGCTCAGGAGTGCCACTTACGTTGAAGAGATCAGAAGGTGTTGAGGTGTTCTCTGTTCCGTCCTCTACCTCTCGGTCAAAACGGTCTTCGCGTTGTTCGGCTTCTTTTAGCGCGTCCAATTGTCGTTGGTTTACTAGTACTATCATAGACGAAAATTGCGTAACAATTTTATTTGTAAATGCCATTCGGTGCAAGAAGTCGAGATTAGCCAAACGGTTGGTATCGCCTAGTTTTTGTTGGCCAATATATTTAGCGGCAGCGATAGGATTAAAGCTGGATTCTACCAGTTCGTCATTTTGAGCAATTTTATAAAGTCTTCCGTCTGAATAGGTTAATGTCTCAGGATTTTCCTTTTGGTAATGGGTAAATGAGTACTGGGTAAGTACATCATCCACATTATGTACCACAGTACCTTGGCTGTTTTGCAACATTTCCAAAAGCGCATCTTGGTAGATGGGTGGCTGTTGGTCTAGGTGTAAAAAGTACAAGGGAGCCTTGAGCGGAAAAGCCAACAGCGAATCATCGGCAGCTTCATAGTTTCCCTGGTCAGTGATTAGTAAAACCAGGTCTGTATTATTCAAGTGATTTTTCGCATTTCCCAGCATTTCCATCATGGTGCTGCTGCCAAAAAAAGGTTGATTTGTAGACAGGTATTTTTCATCAAATTCATCTAGCGCAAGTAGGGTAGGAGTTTTTGTTGCCAACACTATTTTTACCTCCTTGAAACCTTTCTTTTTAATCTGCTCCATGGTTTTTAAGAGTTGTTCTTCATGCGCCTTCATACTTTGCGAAGCGTCTATCAAAACAGTAATATTTCGGTTTTGCACAGAGGTTTCAAATTGAATTTCTTGGGCTTCGCAGCTAATGATTACCGAGTCATTTAATAAGCCAAAATGCGTTTCCCTTTTTATACCTTTCTTTTTTTCTGGCAATTCTTGTAGCCATTTGTTCTTTTCTCTTTTTACAGATTCTCCATTGATAAGTAGTTCGGTATCATCATCCCAATACACATTTCGTTTTTCTAATAATTGCGGCATTAGCCATTCACCATTTTGGTTGGCGAGCGTTGTATAGCTAAACCATAAATGAAAGTTTTTACCAGGTATTACGGGAGCCGTTCCTCGGTCTATCCTTGCCGCCCAATCCTGAGTTTTGGGTTCGATAGGAAAAGCGCGAAGCCTGAACTGATTTGTGCCAACCATTTCTAGCAAGGATGGGTCTACTCGTCTTCGCACTTCGCGCTTGTACACTTCTTGGGCTGCTCCACGTGGCGAAACATGAAAGGAGTATTTTTTATCGATACTGTCCGAATCACTCAGCCACATTCCGGTTACAACTGAATTTGGCGGAAGCGAGAAATAATAAAAAATCTCCTGTTGGCTGAAGGTCTGGTTTTGATACACTTCGTGGACCTCAATTTGCGCCAGGTCTCCATCAGCCTTTAGCGTAATTTCTTGTTTCTTAATGAGCACTTTTTCCTGATTGACATTCAAAACTCCCGCTTCCACACCGTCTCTATCCCAAGTGGCCTCCAGCGCTTTTATTACTTTTTTACTTTCTGCTTTTTGAATGGATGCATCAAAATACTCAGCGTACAAATCTTCGGCTTTAGCCTTATCATGATGAAAATTGCCTTGAAAAAGAAATGGTGTCATCAATACATTGAAAGCATCCTGAATGCCTTGCGCGGTCTCGTATGAAATGGGAAAGGCTTCTTCATATAATTCGGCAACGCTGTTGCTGGATTCTTGGGTGCTGATGTATCGGTACTTTGCTAAGTAAGCGTGTACCAGGCCGTTTTTAAGTTCTTCTGAATTTTCATAAAAGTAGATTTTATCGGCAACTGTAAAATCCTCTTTGTCAAAAAACCGAAATGCCTTGTGATGTGGCTGATTGCTACTAAGTAGCCCAATAGTCAGAAATGTAAGCACAAATACAGAGCTCATTATTACTTTGGTATAGGGCAACTCTGCAGACTTAAAAAGCCTTGAGGAAGATTGAAAATAAAGGACTAATAAGGCAATGGGTAGCACCACAAAAAGGGTAGCTGTGGCTAAAAAGAAGAACGCACCCAGAAAAATCCAGAAACCGGCAGTAAATATTTCTAACCACTCAAACTCAAAGAAACCTTGAATCATAAAACTGGCCATTGGGATGCAATAGAACAACAGAATAGAGAAAAAGTACACTCCCATCCCAAATAGGAAAGTATGCCCAAAGGTTTTGAACACCTGAACGGAACGCGTGGTGTTTAGCTTTCCTCCTATGAGCTCAATCAGGTAGGAGAACATTCCTAGAGCCATCGCTAGAAAAATAAGTAAGGTAGCTGGAGTCATTTCTCTAAACATGACCAGCCGGGCAATCATTAGAAAAACCAGCGGAAGTTCAACACCATAAAACAATCGTAAGAGCTGAATGGGCTGTTTTCTGAGTTTGGTAAAACCCAAAACTATACACAGAATGGGAATCGCAAAAATGAGTAAGACATATAAGGTGTGATCCCAAGGCGCTCGGCCAATAAATGCATCGTGAATAATGTTGGTTAAGAAACCAGTTTCAACTTGAACAAAAATTAAGAGAACCATCAGAATGATATTCCATGACCAGAATATGCCGTAGGTGAAAAAGGGTTTGGTGAAAAATCTGAATAGTGATTTCATAGTGTTTTTGTTTGTGGATAAAAGGTGTTGAGGGTATTGTAGAGTTTGGTAAGTATTTTTTGAATTTCTTGTTTTTGAAAACCTGAATGGTCATTAAAAACCACAGAAGCCATGAGCCATTCATCTTCCTCGCGTTTTATTTCTGACCATACCCGTGTAGAAAAATCATCGGTGCTAAAGCTTGGGCTTTGAAACCAATAGGCGGCCGAGGCGTTTTGATTCACTTGCATCCATTTGATGGGATGCTCTTTTTCGAGCATCACAGTTTCCATTTTATTGATTTTATGTCCACCAGCCCTTAAGCAGTTTTCGGGATTGTGATGACTGCGCCAGCCTGCACTTTTTACCACCAGGATAGATCCGAATAGGGAATCATATTCAACAGTGATTTTAACAGCGCTGCCGCCTTGTTGCTTCAAGAATTGTGATTCGAGGGTGGTTAGTTCCAGGTCTTGTACATTCCATTCTTCAGGCCAGCTAAACTCAAGTTCGGTCGGTTGATGTTGGAGTGTGGGAGGCTTGGTAAAAACGCTTCCTAGCAGTAGTAAGGTGCTTAGACAGTACATTGAAATAACTCCAAAAAGAGGCTTGGTTTTTTTATTTGATCTTTTGAATGAAGGCAGTATTAGTCCCTTAGAATTGAATCTTTCAAAAAGCCTTGACTTGCTGAATAGGTATACAAAGGCGCAGGAAAAAATAAACCCGATTACCCCAAGCGCAGAGTGGATGGCATCCGCTAATTCGGGATTATTAAAGACCATTGAAATAAGTACAATAAGACTTATGCGAATGATATTGGCGCTTATAATGCTGATCAGAAGTAGGAACAAACCAGATGTCCAAGCGAAGCCAATTTTGATGGAGTCAATCCAAGTGAGGGTAAAATAAAACAGCAATGCTGCCCACATTCCTTTTAATCCGCTACAGCTAAAATCTACTTGTGTTGCGTTATTTTCTATAGTAATAATAGAATCACGGCTGAGGTTTTCAATACCCAGGCTGTTGAAGGAATGATGAATAAAATCTACAGCCATGAGTCTTAGTGGGAACCCTATGTACACGTCCATGAGGTTGCCAAAAGGCAAGGTCATGCAGATGAGTAAAAATGGAAATAAAGCTCGGGTCCACACTTTAGTGGAAACAAATAGACCGAGAATTCCGAATAAATAGGAGAAGAAAAATAGGGTAGAAAGAATGTGGATATTCCAGACAGTACGGATGTAGATGAATCCAACGATGGAAAAGAGAGCAATAAAATAGGGAAGGGTTTTAAATTGAAATTCGAGCTTATTAGGATTCTCCGTTTTCCAATATTTTATAAAAATAGCTGATGCTACCAGGAGTAGTAAAATGAGGTTGATAGAATCATAAAGTTCAACAAAAGCCGAGTAAAGCCAACGAAAAGAAGGAAGGAAAAAGAAAGTGCTGCAGGCCAGGAGCAGCCACAGGCTAATATGCTGAAAGTTGATTTTTGGTAGCAAAAAGGTTGTTTAAGCAGAGATAACGGCTACCGTGCTTTTTCAATTGTAAGGAGAATGGATATTAACAGTTTTTTGGGAGAAAGGGTTTTAGGTTTTTTAAGTAGTATCTGTTTGGGTAAAAAACAATCCGGATAATGGATTCGTTTAACACAAGAAGAGGTGGTTCAAGATGCTTAAATGTATATTTGAAAAAGTCATTCTTGTAGAAGCTATGAAAGGAGTTTGTTCTTTCAACAGAAAGTGAAGCTTGTAGTGGTATTTAACCAATTAGTGTAGTTAAGTGAAAGTCATTAGAATCGTAGTTTTTGCCTTGGTAGTTTTCCATTTTTCTGGATGTGCCCCGTTTAAGCCGCTTTCAGTCCAAATAGCTGATTCAACCGAGATTTTTGGGACATATCGCAATGCGTGCGACTCAACTGATTTTTGGTATAAAGCTGACCTGTGGAATAACGTTGACGAAAAATACAGAAATGAAGCAGAGGGTTTGACGGTAAAAATTGACAGAAATGCTGAGGGGATGCTTAGATTCCAACTGATGTCCAATGACTCTGCTATCAGTGAAACAATTGTTAAAGGGAAATTCAAAGATGACAATTGTTATTACTCAAGAAGAAAATTTTATATAATTCCGTTTATTCCATTGTATTTTGGGTTTTCGAACACTCAAGAAAGATTTTATAGATTAGGAGACACTTTAGTGATTGATAAAACATTTAACCGAATGGGAGCTGTAATTTTATTTGCTAGTGGTGATGCAGGGAATTACTATTGGTTATATGACCGGAATAACCTAGAATCCTACCTCAATAATTAGTTATTAATTTCAACTGCCCCTTCACCCACACAATCCTTAATGTATCTGCCGTCTTTTAAGTAAGACCTTAATTCACGTTCAACAAAATTCTCCACTTGTGTTTCTGCGGAAGCGGGGAAAAGTAAATGCACATTTGCTCCGGCATCTAGGGTGAAATAAAGCGGAGTACTGGTCTCCTTTCTGAATTGCCAAACTAGGTCGATAATCTTTACCGTATTGGGTTTCATCAAAATGAAGTAGGGCTGCGATGTCATCATC
>JAUICR010000202.1 GCA_030427785.1 Bacteroidia bacterium
GCAAACCAAAAGCACAGAGGCTAAAGGAATATTTAATTGGCAGCCTACCATGGCAGACATAAGACCAGAGCCTTATGTAGTGGTTTTCAGAGCTAGTGATCATTTTTTTACAGATGATAAGTCGGTAATGTTGAAGGTAAACACAGGAATAGGTTTAGAAGAATTAGAAATGAGCTCAGGAGTAAATGTTTATCCAAATCCTGCAAATGATATCGTGTACTTAAACATTAATGAAGCTGAAAAGCAAAATATTCAAATTGAAGTGTATGCTATAAATGGCCAGCAAATACTGAAACGCAACAAATTGACAAGCCAAGAGGGTACGAACCTTTATATAATAGAAACCCGTGATTGGCAACCAGGAGCCTATGTGCTAAAAGTAACTGGCGACAAAGGGTTATCCTCAAATCAAATGCTAATGGTAGAATAAAATTCCTAGCAGATTTGCGCTAATAAAAGGGTTGAATATTTTAACTGATTTCGAGTTTAAAATATTCAACCCTTTCTTGCTTTTGCTACCTTGCAGCTATATGATAAAGGCCAAACCACAAGATGCTGATAGAACTGCCATAGCCGACTGGGAGCTTACCCAGCCTGATGATTCGGACTATAGCACCTTGGTTATAAAAAACATTTTAACGGTAAAATCAGAATACAGTTTAGATGAATGTAAGAAACTCATAAGAGCTGTAATCAACACCTATTTAAATGTAGAACAACAACGAAATAATATTGATCAAAATCGTTCGCGTGAGCGCAAACTCCTCATTAACTATAATAAAAAAGAAGATTGGAAATGGCGATTGGAGTTATCAGAAATAACTCGGCATTATCAAATGTATGAGGGGCGCGAAGTACACAAAGCCTTAATTGAAATTCAAGGCCGTGTGTTCAAATTTGAATCGCAAATATCCCATCGTTTTAATCCTTTTGATCTTGGGGATTAAGCTTATATTTAGAAGAATTGGATCTTACTATGAGATACAAGACACTTGGCACTACTACAGCTACTACACCTATTCCTTTTAGGTGAGTATTGGTATAAAACAGAGATACGATGTATAATAGCAGTAGTGCTCCTGCCATGGCAAATAATACATTTCTGAATAAAGTGGCAATTCCCACAATATCCACATTAGCTTTTTCCTTTTCTGACATAGTATTGTAACCTGCTATTAAGAAATACATTTTGCCATTTTTGATAGCAATTCCTAAGGCTATAAACAGGATAATAAGAAAAATTAACATCTATCTTAACTTTCTCATTTTCACAATCAAATCCTGTAATCGGTGGCAATACCCCATTTCATTATCATACCAACCTACAATTTTTACCATTCGTCCTAGCACAGAGGTTAATTCTTCATCAAACAAACACGAATAGGGGCTTCCAATAATATCGCGAGATACAATAGGATCTGAAGTATAGCCGAGGTATCCCTTAAAAGGGCCACTTACGCTAGCTTTTTTGAATGCCGCATTTACTGCCTCTACAGTTGTAGGTTCTTTGATGGTTAAGGTTATATCTGTTAAGCTACCATCAGGCACAGGCACTCTTATTCCTGCCCCTCCTATTCTTCCTTCCAATTCAGGAAAAATTTTAGTAATAGCCTTGGCTGCACCGGTAGTAGTAGGCACTATACTTTCTGCTGCAGCTCTACCCCTTCTAAAATCTTTATGCGGTCCATCCTGCAATTGCTGATCAGTAGTATAGCTGTGTACGGTAGTAATATAGGCGTGTTCTACTCCACACAAATCATCCATTACCTTGAGCAACGGAGCTGCCGAATTGGTAGTACAAGAGGCATTGCTCACAATAATATCATCCGCAGATAAATCAGCGTCATTTGCGCCAAGCACCAAGGTTTTTGTATCATCCAATGGTGGAGCCGAGATTATCACTTTTTGGGCACCTCCTGCACTAATATGTGGCATAGCCGAATCGCTACTTCTAAATCGTCCGGTGGCCTCTATTACAATATCTACATCCGCTTTGTGCCAGGCAATATTTTTTGGTTCACTTTCGTGAAAAACCATCACGTCCTCCGCACCAATCTTGATAGAACCCTCATCAATAAATTCTACATTTTGTGGAAACCTGCCATGCACAGTGTCATACTTAAGCAAGTGCACTAGGTTTTTGGTATTAGCCAAATCATTTATGGCCACTAATTTAATAGCTGGATTGGACTGGACAACACGCGTTAATGAGCGCCCAATTCTCCCAAAGCCATTAATACCAATTTTTAACGTTTTCATATCGCGAAGTTAAGTGAGCAAAACGTGAAAATTGAAACTGTCTTATCAATTAATCTTAGGTAATGATGCTTTAAATTTATAGCCTCACAATTTCTAGTAGATGCAAACCAGCGCGCTCGATCAGTTTTATCATAATTTACCCGAACCACAGCAGGGCTGTTTTTTAGCACTGCGCCAGTATATTTCTACGCTTCATCCTGATATTAGCCAGGAGTGGAAATATAAACTCCCATTTTTTTACTTCCGCAAAAAGATGTTTTGCTACTTGTGGATAGATAAGAAAACTAAACACCCTTATATAGGTTTTTCGGATGGGCTAATTATGAAGCATCCATTATTGATACAGGGAGACCGTAAGCGCATGAAAATTTTCAGTGTCAATCCTGAAGAGGATTTACCCATGGAAACTTTAGAGGCTATTTTTGAGGAAGCATTTCAAATAAAGCTTGCTAAAGAATAGTGGATATCATTGGCTGAATTCACAAACAAAAACCAAGAGCAATCTGATTATTTAGCTAGCTCCCTGCCAAAAAATTTCGGTGATGATAATGACTATCCCCATACTAAATACAAAGTAGCCAAAGCCTTTTTTGAGCTTACTAGGATCTACCATTCTGCTGGCAAAGTTGCCTACAAACATGCCGCCAATAGAACAGAGGGTAAACAGTAATAGAAAGCTCCAATCAATATTTTGCCCGGATCCTATATCGCCCATAAATCCCGTCAAACTTTGTACAGCAATTATAGCAAGGGAAGTTCCGATGGCCTTTTTTATGGGCAACCTTACTAAAAGTACCAAGGCAGGTACAATCAAAAAACCACCGCCAGCGCCTACCATACCTGCCACAAAGCCTACTATCATGCCAATGAACATTAAAAAGCGAGGCAATACCGGTCCATCCTTTTTGGACTGAGCCCTTCCTTTAATCAAGGAATAAGATGCTACTAGCATAATGACCCCAAAGAGAATCATAAGACCCACTTCCTTAGTAACTGTTACTCCAAACACCCTAAAAAGTGTAGGAGGAATAATGGGTAGCAGCATGTACCTGGTAAGAAAAATGGCAATAACAGAAGGAACGGCAAACAGCACTCCGGTTTTCCATTCTACCATACCCAGCGTGTATTTTCGTATACCGCCAATTAGTGCTGTAGAACCTACCACAAAAAGTGAGTATGCTGTAGCCAATATTGGGTTGATTCCTAATATATACACCAAAATAGGCACTGTAAGTACTGAGCCACCACCACCCAGTAAGCCTAGAGTGAAACCCATAATTGCCGCTAAAACGAATCCTAAAATTTCCATTTACTGTTGTACTAAACTCTCCCTTTTGTGGGCTAAGTTCTTTTTGAGTATGATGCGAAACTCAATTATAGTAAAGAGATGTGTTATTTAATTTCGGTCAATCGCCTAAAATTAAAGGTGCTCAATACAAGCCGCCAAATATAGCGGCTTCTTTCAAAAGAAAAGGCAAATAATTCAAGGCTGATTTTTATTAGATCAACCAATATAAATCAGTTAGGGAGCAACTCGAAAGCTACTCCCTAACATCATCCACTAAATCAACCTAAAAAAACTAATAACTGAACAGTGTATAGGTGCGCTAAAAAAGCCCGCAGAGTTCAGAGCACTTACCCCTTTTGCCCTGCGGGCAACCTACACCTAACCAAAGTTGTTAATGACTAAGGACAACAGTTGGACCTTCTACATGTCCATTGTTTTTTATAGTCTCTTCTATTTCTGTATTCAATTCTTCTTTGGGTGTATCCACCAATACTATTTCAGGTTTCTTTTCCAAACCAAATTTGGTTAGTACCCTATCCATAAGGTAATAAATGACTGGAACCACTATTAGAGTAAGAAACATAGAGCTAGTTAAACCGCCAATAAGTACCCAGGCCAAACCGTTTTTCCACTCAGCTCCTGCGCCTGATGCCAATGCGATAGGCAACATACCAATGGCCATGGCCAAGGTGGTCATAAGAATAGGGCGAATACGAACTTGAGTTGCTTTGAGGAGAGCTTCCTTTACGCCAAGACCAGCCTCCTTTAGCTGATTGGTAAAATCTACTACCAGAATAGCATTTTTGGCTACGAGCCCAATGAGCATAATCATACCCAAAAGTGAGAATATACTCAAAGCACTATTGCTTAATGCCAAAGCTAATAAGGCTCCTATAACAGCCAAGGGCAACGAAAACATTACTACAAATGGATAAGCGTAATTATCATAAAGGGCTACCATGATTAGATAAACCAATATTAATGATCCGAATAATGCAAAAAACAAACTTCCAAATGCTTCTCCTTGTTGCTCAAGTTGCCCTCCCATTTGGTACGATAACCCATTTGGAAACTCCATTTGGCTCATCATTACATTTACCTCTTCTCCTACCGTTCCAACAGGACGACCTATTACTTGTGCTTTTACGGTTACGGTATTGGACTTATCCAACCGTTCCAATTTCGAAGGCCCTGAACTCTCTTCAATACTAGAAAACTGCAGCAACCTAACAGCTTCTCCTCTATTGTTTATAAACGTAAGATTAGAAAGGTCATCAGCATTTTTACGGTCAAACTGATCTAACTGAATATTAATATCGTATTCATTTTCTCCATCGCGAAATTTTGTGTCCTGTGATCCACTAAATGCGGTTTGCATTGTGGCTCCCACAAGCTCTAGACTTAATCCTAGTTCGGCCATTTTTTCACGATCTATATCTACTTTTACCTCTGGGCTACCATCATCTACACTCGTCTCAATGCCTGACACCCCCTCCACTGTGGCTAATTGAGCCATGATTTTTTCGGCATAAGCCATTAGACTATCCAGTTCGTCACCTTTTACAATTACTTGTATAGGAGCATCATCAGCCGTACCCATGATACTAACCGGAATAGTTTTAATTTTTGCTCCAGGGATGTTTTCTTCTACGCCAATTTTTGCCTTTCTAGAGAATACGTCTGTGCTCATTGTTCTGTGATCTTTATCTACTAAGCTCACTACTATTTCCGCTTTAAAAGGCTCAGATCCACCTGCCGTCATACTACTACTTTGGCCTACTGTGGTATTTAGCTTTGTAATTTCAGGATACTCGGAAAGAAAATTTTCGATAGTTCGAACTGTGAAGTTGGTGTTTTCTAGAGTAGATTTTTTTGGCATTTCTATTTCCATAATAAATTCACCTCTATCGCCAGATGCAACAAACTCACTACCTATATACCCCAATCCTACCAATGCAAATGAAGAAAAGAACAATATCATGGCCCCCAGCAGTACTACTAGTTTATGACCGAAGGACCATCTCAAGGCATTAGACATTCCTTTTTCGAAGTTGCTAACAATATTTTCAAAACCGTAAACTACTTTTCCTATCAGGCTAGTTTCCTTAATATGTTCAAGTTTGGCAAATCGAGAGGCCAATAGCGGAATTACAGTAAAGGCCACCAACAAACTCATAGCGGTACTAATGGCAACGGTAACGGAAAATTGCAGCAATAAATCTCCCACCATTCCTCCTGTAAGCGCAATAGGCAGGAACACGGCAATAATTACCAGAGTAATTGAAATTACAGTTACACCTATTTCACGAATACCATCATAAGCTGCCTGTGCTTTATTTTTCCCCATCTCCATGTGGCGATAAATATTCTCAATCACCACAATGGCATCATCTACCAAAATACCCACCACGAGAGAGAGCGCCAACAAGGTCATAAGATTAAGAGAAAAGCCCATTAAATACATAAAGGTAAGCGTGGCTATTATAGACATAGGCACCGATACCATAACTATGATAGCTGTACGGATGCTGTGCAAAAACAATAGCATAATAAGGGCTACAAGAATTATGGCTATTACTAAATCATGCATTACACCATTGGCTGCTTCTAG
>JAUICR010000360.1 GCA_030427785.1 Bacteroidia bacterium
TAGTGATTACCGTTGGATCGAGTTTTGGTTGAACCCATTAAAATCGAAGGTTTGCTGCTCTTTTCGTGTGGAATGGCAAAGCAAGTGGAACTTGGAGATAAGCCAATTTTTACTAAGATGGTATAATACCTTCACCACTAGTGCCTCCGGCACTAGAAAAGCGTATTTTCTTTCTTTCGGTCAAAGCCTTTGAATTTCCACTTCAGGGGCTTAGCCAGATAGGAATTGTAATATTCAGTAAAGTTTTCGATTCTGGCTGTCAAGCTCTCAATAGAATCGAAGCTTTGATGATTAAGTGCTTTTCGCTGAAGGTGCCCAAACCAGTTTTCAATAGGATTGAGCCATGAACAGTGCTTAGGCGTGAAAAGGAACCGAATGGCATGATGTTCGGCTTCGAGGAAAGCTTTACGAGTGCTCTTTGATTTGAGTACCCCACTTTTGCCTTTAACGCCCAAGTCTCCCACATAACCAATTTGAGAAGCCACCCACTCGACCAAAGATGCTGACATATGGGTGTTGAGCTGGTCAACAAGAAAGACGGCCTGTTGGCCTTCCTGCAACACAGCAGTAGTAAGCTGAATAAAGCATAGAAAGTCCGGTTCGGTACGAGTAGGATGGATGCGGCAACTGATTAGTTGTCCGGTAGCGACATCCTGAGCCGCCATCAGCGTGGTAGTGCCATGGCGTTTGTATTCATACTCTACACGCCGGTCTCTGCCTGGCCTAAGAGGCTGGCTCTTACGCTCTAATGCCTGAATACCTGTTTTCTCGTCTACACTGAACAGGCGTATGTCCTTGTTCAGCCCTGAGACGGCCAATATGATCAGCTTGCAGATCGTTCGTACCCGTTGGGCGAAGGCCTCCCAATCGTCGATGCGGGGGAAGAGCCAATAACGGTTCTTATGCGGGCGTACCTCCCGATTTTTTTAAAATGTTCCTCACATGACTGGGGGAAATCTTATCTACTATTTTTTGCTCCATAGCCACTTGGGCGAGCGTGTCTCTAGTCCAAGCCCCTTGAGGAAGCCCATAGTCAGAGGGCTTTTTACACGCCAGAGCGACAATTTGTTCCTTTTGCGCTTGAGTGATGCGTGGCTTCACCCCGCTACGTGCACGGTCAGAAAGGACTAAATCTATTTGTTTGCCTAGTTCATGGTCGCTGATTGGTTTTCCATCACAATCCACTTCCAGGGCTTCGAGCCGCCCCTGATTGTCTGCCCATCGAGTATACCAACGTACGCCTACATCCGCACGCAGCCCTAAGTCCTTAGCTGAGCTAAAGGCACTTTTGCCCTCTAGCATACCGTGGAGGAGCGCATAGCGCTGA
>JAUICR010000203.1 GCA_030427785.1 Bacteroidia bacterium
TGCTCGTACTCCGCTTATTATTTCGGGGCCAACCCCCCAAGGCGATAAGCAAGAATTTGAACAGCTTAAGCCACATGTTATTCGCTTGGTAGAGGCTCAAAAAGCTTTGGCGGTAAGAGAACTGAAAGATGCTAAGCAACTATTGGCTAGCAGCGATAAAAAGGAAAAAGATGAAGGTGCCCAGAAATTGCTTCGTGCCTATAGAGGGATGCCTAAGGCAAAAACCTTAATAAAGTTTTTGAGCGAAGATGGTATGCGTACGCTACTCCAAAAAACGGAGAATCACTACATGGCTGAGCAAATGAAGAATATGCACATCATAGATGATGAGCTGTACTTTACCATTGACGAAAAGCAAAACCAAATTGACCTTACTGATAAAGGAATTGATTTACTTTCAGAAAATACCGAGCGCGACTTTTTCATCATGCCCGATATTTCTACCGAATTGGCTCAGCTAGATAATGAAGGCTATTCTGCGATAGAACTTGCAGAAAAGAAAGAAGAGTTGATGCGCGTATTTGGAATCAAAAGTGAGCGCATCCACACCATGAACCAATTACTTAAGGCTTTTGCTCTGTTTGAAAAAGACACTGAGTATGTGGTAATGGACAATAAGGTGAAAATTGTAGATGAGCAAACCGGTCGTATTATGGAAGGCCGTAGATACTCTGACGGATTGCACCAAGCCATAGAAGCCAAAGAGAATGTAAAGATAGAAGCTGCTACACAGACCTATGCTACTGTTACATTGCAGAACTACTTTAGGATGTACAATAAGCTGAGCGGTATGACCGGTACTGCTGAGACTGAAGCGGGCGAATTTTTCGACATCTATAAATTAGAAGTTACCGTAATTCCTACCAACCGTCCTATAATTAGAGACGACCGCCAGGATATGGTTTTTAAAACCAAGCGCGAAAAGTACAATGCGGTAATTGAAGAAATTAACGATTTAGTAAATAAAGGAAGGCCCGTACTGGTAGGTACTACCTCGGTAGAAATATCAGAATTGCTGAGTAGGGCGCTTAAGCTCAGAAAGATTAAGCACAATGTACTGAATGCAAAACTACACCAAAGTGAGGCTCAGATTGTAGCCGAAGCAGGTCAGCCAGGTACGGTAACTATTGCTACCAACATGGCGGGTCGTGGTACAGATATTAAGCTTACTCCAGAGAGTAAGGCTTCTGGCGGTTTGGCCATTGTAGGTACTGAGCGTCATGACTCGCGAAGAGTTGACCGCCAGCTTAGAGGTCGTTCTGGTCGTCAAGGAGATCCGGGTAGCTCGCAGTTTTTTGTGTCGCTTGAGGATAACCTGATGCGCCTTTTCAACTCTGAAAGAGTGGCAAAACTGATGGATAGAATGGGACTTAAAGAGGGTGAGGTAATTCAGCACTCTATGGTCTCTAAATCTATTGAGCGTGCACAGAAAAAAGTGGAGGAAAACAACTTTGGTAGTCGTAAGAGGCTGTTGGAGTTTGATGATGTAATGAACTCGCAGCGTGAGGTTATTTATAAGCGCAGAAGACATGCCTTGTATGGCGAAAGACTTCAGGTAGATATTGCCAACATGTTTTACGATACCTGCCAGAGTATAGTAAACGAGGCAGTAGAACTCAGAGATTACGGTGTATTCCAATTGGAACTAGCACGTGTATTCACAGTAGTAAGTCCGGTATCCGAAGAGGAGTTTAAGAAAGTACCAGCGGGTGAATTAACCAATAAACTTTACGATTCGGTAATGCAGGCTTATAGCGATAAGAATATAAGAATCGCTAAGATGGCGATGCCTGTAATTAAGGATGTTTATGAAAATCAGGCAAACAAGTTTCAGAATATTGCAGTTCCATTTACAGATGGAACCAAAGGCTTACAGGTATTAACCAATCTAGAGGAGGCTTTCCAATCGGAGGGTCGTCAGCTAATCCGCGACTTTGAAAAGAATATCATCCTGGCGATGATTGACGATAGTTGGAAAGAGCACTTACGCGATATGGATGACTTGCGTCAAAGCGTGCAGGGGGCAGTGTACGAGCAAAAAGATCCCTTGTTGATTTACAAGTTTGAGGCCTTCGAACTTTTCCAATCTATGATTGATAAGAGTAACCGTGAGATTGCTTCCTTCCTTTTCAAAGGTCAATTGCCAAGCCAGGATGCGAGCCAGGTACAACAGGCGCAGGCCCCTAAACGTACCAATTATGACAATCTTCAAACCTCACATGACGAGCTGAGCACAGGTGGAGGTGGAGAATCTGCAGCTCCACAAGAAAGACCCAAACCACAGCCGGTGGTAAAGGAAAAAAGCTATGGAAGAAATGATGTCGTTATAGTTCAAAATTTGGCCACAGGCGAAAAGAAGGAAATGAAGTATAAGAAAGCGGCTCCTATGGTAGATAGCCGCCAGTGGGTGATTGTGAATGGATAAGTAAACTTTAAGATCAGTTTGGTATAAATCAGCATTGGTACCTGTTTTAGGGTGTCAATGCTGATTTTTTATTTGTCTCCATAAGGATAGGGAAATGCCTCTTGCAATATGGCTTCATGAGAAATAAACTAAGAGTTTAATATCGTTGGTATATGCATGGTTTTCTGATACGGTTTCACTAGGTTTTCGAGTGAAGATTAAGTTCTTATATTTCCCTATCAAAACTATCCACTATACCAATGCACAAAAAAAGTACCTACCTGCTTTTGGGTTTGTTTTTTCTTTTCGGAAATATTTTTGGCCAGGAATCTCCTAAGCTAGGCCTTGTTTTGAGTGGCGGTGGTGCCAAAGGTGTGGCCCATATAGGAGCCCTTAAGGCGATGGAAGAGGCTGGGCTGAGGCCAGATTTCATAGCCGGAACTAGTATGGGTGCAGTAATTGGTTCTCTATATGCTGTGGGCTATAGTGCAACCCAAATTGAGCAAATGATATTGGAAATTGATTGGAACGTGGTTCTATCCAATGATGTTCCTTTGAATTACATTTCGTTTGAAGAAAAAGAATACTACGATAGGTACCTGTTAGATGTGCCCATTGATCACGGCCGTGTGGCGCTTACAAGTGGACTTATAGATGGGCAAATGCTCACCGAAGTTTTGATGCACTATTTATGGCCGTCTTTTGAGTATAAAGACTTTGATGCATTGCCAATTCCATATCGTTGCTTGGCCACCGATGTAAAAACTGGCAATAGTATTGTATTTAGCGGAGGCTCCCTGCCTACCGCAGTGCGTGCAAGTATGGCCTTGCCTACAGCTTTTTCAGCAGTAAATTTGGATACCACTTTGGCCGTTGATGGTGGAGTTCTCAATAATTTTCCGGTAGATATAATGCGCGAAATGGGTGCTGATTATATTATAGGAGTCAATGTTTCGGCACCATCTGAGGGTATTCCAGGATCTATGATTGATATATTGTTGAGCCTGGCCACCATACCGTCAGAAAAAAAGTTGATGGCTCAAATTGAAGATTGCGATATATACCTGCAGCCAGATATGATGGGCTATTCTACTGCGAGCTTCTCAAAATCTAATGAAATATTGCAGCTGGGAATTGATTATGCAAATCAGTTTGTTCCTCAGTTTAAGGCGCTTGGCCAAAAGATGAAAATGAATCGCGAACCGTTTTCTCGAAATACGGAGAAAAAGGAGCTGAAGATTCTTAAAATAAATCTCAAAGGGAATGTGCTGTTTTCTAATGGGCTTATTCTTGAGAAATTAGGAATTGACGAAGGAGAAACTGTAAGTCATACAGAGCTGGAAGAAGCCATTAGAAGGGTGTATGGTATTAATGGATTTACCAAAGTAGATTATCAATTAGATATAGTATCAGATGGGGCAGCAAATCTGGATATTCGAATGTTTGAAAAACATGCGAACCATTTTTTGGCCTCAATACATGCCGATAATATTTTTTCGGCTGGAGTGCTGCTCAACTATACTGCTCGAGATCTTTTGGGCAAGGAGTCACGAAGCATTTTTGCTTTAGATATTTCAAAGAATCCGCGTTTCAGATTTGACTATTACAAATACTTGGGTTTGAATAGAAAGTTTGCGGCCAATTTTCGATACGATTTTCTATCCGAGCAGTTGCCAAATTATGAGCAAGGTGAGGTAACAGATGTATTAATTAATAAAGTAAATAGGTTAAATCTCACCGTTTTATCTACACAATCTTTGCGTTCGAGTTTTGCCTTTGGTGTTTTTTTTGAAAACAACCGATCCAAATCGGGCTATGGTATTGTGGCTCCAAATGGCATAAAAAGAGGAGTAGATGAAAGAGCAGGTTTACGCTTCGGGTACTTTATGAATAGCCTAAACAATAGAAATTTCCCTACTAAGGGGGCTGAGAGCAACCTGATAATAAGTAGCTACTTGTACGCTAGTAATCGTATTGATTTGGAAGATGGTGTGGATACCTTGTATGGAGATGATGGCTTAATACTCACAAAGGATGAGCTTAATACCTTAACGAATTTGATAACACCTTCAGCATATTTTAATGTTTTCTACTCGTACAAAAAGTTTATTCCCGTGGCTAAAAATCTGCAAGTAGTGCCTAGGCTGGGAGTAGCAGTAACCTTAGGCATGGATGAAACTTTTACCTATGTGGATGAGTTTAGGCTAGGAGGCTGGCAGCGGGTGTGGATAGATGATACCCCATTGCTGGGGTTTCAGTTTGGGGAGTTGGCAACACCGAATTTTGGGCAGCTGGGGATGAGATTACAGCATCAGTTTTTCAAGAATTTCTTTCTAAAATATGGGGCTGATTTTCTCGTCTATCATTCACATATTCCATTAGATCAGCTGTCTGATATCCTTGAAGCCAATCAACTGGAAGCTAGCACTACGCTAGGTTACGGAGCCGAACTTTCTATACGAACGCCACTTGGCCCTATCTCTGGAGGTTTGAGCGCAAATACTTCTGACGGTTTTTTACGTTATTATTTTTCACTTGGTTTTTCTTTGAACTACTCAGACTAGGCAGCCGCAAATTGTAGAAGCCAACCGGGAATTGTGTAGTAGGTAAGGAAGCCGACCTAACCGTTTGTCAGGTTTTATTTATTTTTAGCTATTAGGCAACCTATGTTTGTCTTTACAGTCAATAACACTAGTACAACCCAAAATAACTTTTGAATTCAAAGCTAGAACATAGCATCCGCGTAGAAGATTTAGGCTCTATAATACAGCCAAAGGAGTTTCTATTGATTAATTCAGAACAAGAATTGGTGCAGGCTTGCATAGCCGGAAACCGTGCTGCACAGCAAAGAGTGTACGAGCTTTTTGCTGGCAAGATGGTGAATGTGTGCAGGCGGTATGCTAAAAATCTAGAGCAGTCTCAAGACTTTATGCATGATGGTTTTATCAAAGTGTTTTTGAACATTTCAAAATTTAGAGGAGAATCTTCATTGGAAACTTGGATTACCAGAATTATGATTAACAATAGCATTACGGCTATAAAGAAAGAGGTGCGAAAAGGTATAAAAGTGAACCTAGAGGATGTAAAACTTCAAGAAAGCGAAACTTTCAATTTTGAATTGGAAGAGCAAAATCCAATATCAGCCCAAAATGTATTTGATACTTTGAATGAATTGCCACTAGGCTACAGAACTGTGCTTAGCCTATATGTGTTAGATGGGTATAGCCATAAAGAAATTGGTGAACAATTAGGTATTTCGGATGGTACATCTAAAAGCCAATTGGCTAAAGCTAAAAGACTACTAGCAAAAAAATTGAATGAAAAATACTCGTGAATAAGGATAATAGAAATATTGAGGATTTTTTAAGAGGCAAGATGTCTCAGCTAGAAAATAGCTTTCAAGACGATTGGTCGGTTTTTGAAGAGAAGCTGGAGCGAGCTTTATTTTTAAAACGATTAAGAATCGGAATTGCTTTCTCTGTATTGCTCATTGCTACTAGTGTCGGAATTCTTAGCACCTCCAATGGGCTGTCGTGGTACACGTCATATTCTAATCCTTATGGCAGCAGCCCCGAGTCGGGCTTTGATGTTTCGGGTTCGCAATCGCAATGGTCGGTAGTCGCTTTAGAGCAACCAGTAAATAAGCATGTAGCAGAAGTGACTTCTGAACAAGTGCTAAATAAGAAAGTACTATCTAAGAAAAATAATAGCCCGG
>JAUICR010000361.1 GCA_030427785.1 Bacteroidia bacterium
CGCTTACGTTCTCTTCGGTTTGCGACATAAGTTCACCCATTTGGTTTTGCGCCTTTACAGATGATCTTTTTAAACTTCTACCTATTTTGGAAATAACAAAGAAAATTATAGGCAAGGTGATGAACACAAAAAGCGTAAGCTGAGGACTCATATACACCAATATCGCCAGCGATCCGATAATCATCACGGGTTCCTTAAAAATAATTTCTAGGGTTCTTAGAACTGACCATTCCACTTCTTTCAGGTCAGTGGTCATTCGCGAAATAATATCGCCTTTACGCTGCTCCGTAAAAAAGCCAATTGGCAATTTCAAAATCTTAGCATGAAGCTCAGAGCGGATGTCTCTAGTAATTCCGTTTCGCAAGGGTGTAATAATGAATAAGGCGAGGTATCGAAATAAATTCTTGAAGAAAAAGGCTATTATTACGATAGTACACACAAAGAGTAAGGCTGCCGCTTGGCCCGATTCTGCTACACGCATTCCCATCTGATAGGCAATAGTGTCCGAAAGAAAATCTACCAGATCACCATCGTAAACCGGAGCCACCGGCACCGATTTGGTATTCTCAAAAATTACCCCAAGCAGAGGTATCACCAGCCCTATAGAAGCCAATGAAAACACGGTGGCCAAAAGGTTGAAGATTATATTGAAAACGATATTAGCCCTATAAGGCTTGGCATAACGAAGTATGCGTGTAAATGCACTCATTGCCGCAAAGGTAGATTTTAGATGTTATTATTTTCAATTGGGTAAAACTTGAATATCATTTTTCAATTTCCAAATACCATCCGCGCTAATTTTTATCTTGGCGCATATCAAATCACGCCATTTCTTTTGAAAGACTTTTTTGCAAAAAATATTCCCGCTCTGCTTGTCATACTCCTGTTTTTGGGTTTGCAGCTAAGCTTTATTAAGGCGGATCCACACCCCGATGTTTCTACCAGTCGTGGGCCTTTTACTGATGAAGGCCTTAATACACATCAGGTGCGCAACTATGTAAACCTTGGAGAATGGGGAGTAAATGAAGGTGATAATCTGATAAAAAGTCCGCTTTACAACGGCTATATGGCGGTGGCAATGAAAACCTTTGACAGCTCTCGCCCCACTGTCCGATTGACAGTATTAATTACAACTCTTCTGCTTTTGCTATGGTTTGGAAACCTGATTGGCCACCCTAATCTTACAGCTTTGTTTGTTTTAATTGGAGGTTTTCAATTTCATATTTTTCAGTTCTTCCATTTCTCCATGGTAGAAATGCTAGTAAACGGATGCATACTTGTGGCTATTGGTTTTGCCTACCGTTTTCTAACCGAA
>JAUICR010000204.1 GCA_030427785.1 Bacteroidia bacterium
GCCGCTGAGGCTGGCATGATGCTTAATGAGCGTGAAGATGCCGAACGATGGATAGATATAACATTGAGCAAAGCTAAAAGCATAAACGACCGGGTAAAGGCCCACGAGATAATGCTAAACCACCTCAGTGAAACCCATCAGTTTAGCGAAACCATAGATTATTTGCTGAAAGCATTAGATGAAATAGGCTATGGTATAAAACGAAACCCAAGTAAGCTGGCCATTTTAAAAGAATTTGCAGGGGTAAAATGGCAATTGCGCAACAAAAAAATTGAAGACATCCCCAATCTTCCTATGATGGAGGATGACCGTGCTAAGGCTTTTATTAAACTTACGGTGATGGCCACCATTAGCATATACGGATACGCAACGGATATTTTGCCCATCGTCTTTTTTAGGCAGGTAAAATTATCTCTGAAATATGGAAATTCCATCTACTCACCCAATTCCTATGCATCGTATGGCTTTGCGCTCATAGCCTTTATGGGCGAATTAGAAAAGGGCTTTGCCTTTGGCAAAATGGGAATGGATTTAGCAGATAAACTTGATGCTAAAGTGGTTAAAACTAAGGTGAAGGTTATCTTCTACGCCTTTTTATCTTTCTGGAAAAACAGTTTGATAGAATCACTACCTGAGCTAAAGCAGGCGTATATAGTGGGCCGACAAACCGGTGACTTATTTTATGCAGCATTTGCACTTTCATTTCAAAGTGCCATAAAACTGCAAACCGGGGAACCCTTGGGTGATTTATCCCAGGCCATGGCAGAAGATGGAATAACGCTGCTTAATATGGGCCAGGAGATGGTTCACTTCACTTTTGAAAATCAGCGACTTTTCTCTAAAGCCCTGGCTGAAGAAAACGAGGACCCTACAGTGCTACAGGATGAGGACTATGAAAAAAGGACCATTGAAAAAATGGAAAGCCTAAATGATAGTGCCACTACATTTGAGTTTTATTACTATAAAATGGCGCTGGCATTTATTTTTAATGAATATGAGCAGGCGCATGCGCATTATATAAAGGCTTGTAGCTATGAAGATGAAACCACACCTTGGCAAATCACCTATCCAAATTTTGTATTACTAGGCAGCCTTACCACCCTTAAGGTTCTGATTTCTGATAATGCCACCTCGGTTTCGAGCCTTAAAAAAACGCTTTCTAAAAATGTTAAACTTCTTAAATCTATCACCAAAAGTGCTCCTCAGAATTATGCTAACAAGCTAGCACTAGTACAAGCCATGTATGCTGAGCTGGAGGGTAATGATAATGAAGCTTCTACACAATATTTAAAATCAATTTCCTTCGCACAATCTTCTGGTTTTGTGCATGAAGAAGCTGTAGCACGAGAGCACTTTGGCTTGTTTTTACTGAAAAATAATCATCAGGAATTTGGGCAATTGATGATACGCAAGGCCTTTGATAGTTATGTAGACTGGGGTGCCATTAGTAAATGTGTTCAACTGAAGGAACGATTCCCAGAAATTTTGAAAAACGTAATTACAGGAAAAGATATTGGCATAGCTGCCTATCAAAATACCTTTGACTTAAACACGATCATCCACTCCAATCAAGTACTATCTTCTGAAAATACACTTACAGGGTTGCTCGGCACCATGACTCAGATGATGATAAATAATGCAAGCATCGGAAAAGTTGTCATTGTATTAAAAAACAACGAACAAGAAATTTCGGCAATTGCTTACAGTAACAGTAAGGAGTCTAAGGTAATTACAGACAACTTTGATGACTTGGACGATTTATACCCAAAATCGGTAACCAATGTGGCGAGCCGCACAAAACAGACCGTAGTTAACTCTAACCTATGTGCCGACCGCAAATACAATTTTGACAGATACGTTCAAAACACCCTGCCCATATCAGCTTGCTGCCTGCCTATTATAGCCAAAGATGATGTGTTAGGCACTGTTTACCTCGAAAACAATTTGGCAGAAAATGCCTTTGATGCTGGCCGTGTGGAGTTTTTTACAACCATCACTTCCCAACTTGCTATTTCGCTAGATAATGTGATGCTGTATACTAATATGGAGAGCAAGGTGAACGAACGAACCATGGAACTAGTAGATAAGAATAATGAATTGGCTAAGGAGAAGAAAAAGTCTGATGATTTACTCTTAAACATTTTGCCTACCGATATTGCAGATGAGCTTAAAAACTTTGGAAAAACTACGGC
This sequence comes from Bacteroidia bacterium, assembly GCA_030427785.1. Taxonomy (GTDB): domain Bacteria; phylum Bacteroidota; class Bacteroidia; order Flavobacteriales; family Schleiferiaceae; genus Owenweeksia. Next base: position 2,193 of record JAUICR010000204.1, read on the forward strand.
TCGCTCTTACAATAGGGTAACAGTATTGTTTGTAGACATTCGAAACTTCTCACATATAGCCGAAACCCTAAGTCCGGAACTATTGGTTTCAGAGCTCGATTTGTGTTTCAAGGCTTTTGACGACATAGTGGTAGAGTACGGATTGGAAAAAATCAAAACCATAGGTGATGCCTATATGGCCGCAGGTGGTATTCCTAAAAGCGATAAGAACACAGCCGTAAACGTACTAAAAGCTGCTATTGCCATGCGCGATTTTACGGTAGAGATGAACAACTCAAGACGGGCTATAGGCAGTACTTTTTTCGAAATACGAGCCGGAGTGCACACAGGCCCGGTGGTAGCTGGTGTGGTGGGAAACAAAAAGTTCCAGTTTGACATTTGGGGTAATACTGTAAATCTTGCCGCACGCATGGAGCAAAATTCTGAAGCAGGCAAGGTAAATATCTCTCAGGCCACGTATGAATTGGTAAAGGAAGAGTTTGATGCCGTAAACCGCGGAAAAATTGAAGCAAAAAATATGGGTGAAGTGAACATGTATTTTGTAGAGAAACCAATTAAAGCTGTCTAAAATTTATTCCTGTTACGCTACTCCCTGGTATAGGTAAAATCTATTGTAGAGCACAAATTCTAAAATATAGACGGAGGAGACTTTACAATTCTTTTATTTTGCCAACTTTACAAATTGATGGAAAAATTGAAAACTTTCTCCCTGTTTTTTTTGTGGCTCATTTCATTCTCAATAAGTGCACAAATTCAAGACAGTATAGACTTTGACCGACTTGAAACCAAAAGACTGGTTAAAGTTTTAGAACAAAATAATCTGTATACCCTAGAAGACCTATCTAGCGTAGAACTAGCATGCTATGAGGGCGATACGGACAGCGCTAAGCACTATTACTATGTGTTTCAGAGCTTCCTGATAGATGCCGACATAGAAACCAGCTGGTGGGCATATATGAATTTTAACCCCACAAGCAAAGGAGCAAAAAAGGACTTCCTTCATTTTGGCATGCTATACTCTGCCAACGAAAACAAGATCTACTACGCAGGAGATCCATACCCGGGTATGAGCGAGGGCGAGCTGATGGTATGGAATCTACGGATATGGGGAGGCTTGGCGCATGTTTCGGTGGGGCAAACAATTCATCGCATAGATGATGAAAACAAATCCTTTGAAATATGCTACTTAGAACAAGGTATTTCTCATGGTACTCAAACAGTGGAGCTAAAAGAAACCGCTGATGGTAAAACTGAAGTGATACATCATACCTATTATAAAAGTCAATCAAAATTTAGAGACAAACGATTGTACCCTGGCTTTCATGATATTGCCATATCAGAGTTTCACGAAAGCGTAAAAGAGTTGGCCGAATCTATAAACTAGCGCAGGCGATCTGCAGAGCGTACCAGCATTTCATCTTTCATAATACCCTTATTGGCTAGCGTAATAAGCACTACACAAATAAGTGGAACAAAACTGCCAAAGCGCAAAGCTGCTCCTTCTTCACTGTGCCCATTGTAGTAGAGGTAAAATATTAAACCGAATAAAATAAAGTTTAGGATAATATTAATTCTTCCGCTTACCAATTGCTGCCTTCTATTTTTATAACGAAAAATACTGAACAGGGAAATAAGAGTAGAAAGAACCGTAAGGGCTGTAAACACAGCATCGTCAAGAACAAAATAATCTCCGGCTGCTGAACTAAAAAGAGGAACAAACATTATAACGGCTCCACTTGCTACTGCGGCAAGCAATAAATAAACGGATTGAATACGTTGAATCATCGGATAAATTTGATTAGCGCTCAAAGGTCATAAAAAATGCAGGATTGTAGCCTAGTGAATATATTTATTTGTAATATTGCGCCATAACGTGCTGTAAAGTGCGTGGATTTCAAAACGTTTCCCCAAAAATTATTGTTGCTTTCCGACTTGTCTACAGCACAATAGTCCTTTACAGTTCTCAAAAAAATTTATTAAAATTTTCTCCACTTAATGTACGATATCAACGAATTGAAGGGTAAGAAGTTACCTGAATTGAAGGAGATTGCCGAATCTATCAAAGTACCAAAATTCAAGTCCTTAAACAAACAGGACCTGGTATATCAAATTCTAGATCTTCAAGCAGTAAACCCAGCTGTAACCGCAAACCTTCAAAAAAGCAACTCAACCAACGACACAGCAGCTGCTGAAGCAAAGCCTGAAGCAGCAGAAGTAAAAAGGCCAGAAGCAAAACAAAATAAGGGTGAGGCAAAACAAGAGTCTACACCCAAAGCCGAGCCAAAGGCCGACAATCAAAGGCCACCAAGAGAGCCCAGGCATAATAATCCTAGGCAACCAAGACCTCCGAAGAACGAAAACAAAAAAGAGGAAAACGCAGCCCACACTGACAAGCCATCACAAGGTGAGCAAAAAGAGCAGCGCGAAAACAAGCCTCAACCCAACCGACCACAGCACCAAAATCAAAAAGGTGACCGCCCACAGCGCAACGACAACAGAAAACAAGATAATAGAGGAAACCAACAAAATCATCCTAATCAGCGCCCACACAGAGGCCGCGAGTATGAGTTTGATGGTATCATTGTAAGTGAGGGAGTATTAGAAATGATGCCTGATGGCTACGGTTTCTTGCGCTCTTCTGACTACAACTACCTTACTTCACCTGATGATATTTATCTATCTCAAAGTCAGGTTAAGCTTTTTGGTTTAAAAACCGGAGATACCGTAAGAGGTCAAATCCGTCCGCCAAAAGAGGGCGAAAAATATTTTCCACTTGTAAAAGTAGAAAGCATCAATGGCCGTCCACCAGATTATGTGCGCGATCGTATTGCTTTTGAACACCTTACTCCCCTATTTCCTGAAGAGAAATTTAACCTTACCGGAAGAAGAGGAACGCTTAGCACTCGTGTTATCGATTTATTCTCTCCTATTGGTAAAGGTCAACGTGGGCTCATTGTAGCACAACCTAAAACGGGAAAAACTACCTTGCTTAAGGAAGTGGCCAACGGTATTGCCGCTAACCACCCAGAGGCTTATATGATTATCCTTCTTATTGACGAACGTCCAGAAGAGGTAACAGATATGGCGCGTAGCGTAAATGCAGAAGTGGTAGCATCAACATTTGATGAGCCTGCCGAAAGACATGTACGTGTAGCCAACATCGTATTAGAAAAAGCAAAACGCATGGTAGAGTGTGGTCATGATGTGATTATTCTTTTGGATTCTATCACACGTTTGGCCAGAGCTTATAACACCGTATCACCAGCTTCTGGAAAAGTACTATCGGGTGGTGTAGATGCCAATGCATTGCACAAGCCAAAGCGTTTCTTTGGTGCGGCTCGCAAAATCGAAAATGGAGGTTCTTTAACTATTTTGGCTACAGCCTTAATAGATACAGGTTCTAAAATGGACGAGGTAATCTTTGAAGAATTTAAAGGAACCGGTAACATGGAAATGCAGTTGGATCGTAAGATTGCCAACCGTAGAATATGGCCAGCTATCGACCTTGTTTCTTCGGGTACTCGTAAAGAAGACCTACTACTTGATAAAGAAACTCTACAGCGTATGTGGATTCTTAGACGTCATTTGGCCGATATGAATTCTGTAGAAGCGATGGAGTTTTTACACGATCGTATTAGTAGAACAAAAGACAATACAGAGTTCCTGATTAGCATGAATAAGTAGATTCAGAACTCATTGAAATATAAAATCCCCGTTTACGATGTAAGCGGGGATTTTTTGTTTAAAGCTACACTTTCATGTTCATTTTTGCCTTGAAGCAAAAAGAACCAACCCGCCTGACTGGACGGGCAGGAAAGTTCAAGGCTCATTTCATTTTCTCTGAATTCTACTTTCC
>JAUICR010000002.1 GCA_030427785.1 Bacteroidia bacterium
ATAGGAAGTACAATAAATTCTGTAAACCTTGGGCCAGATATAACTATGTGTCAAGGGGCCATCGCACAATTGGATGCAGGTAATCCTGGAAGTACTTTTATCTGGAGTACCGGGGCTACATCCCAAGCTATCAATGTTGATTCAAGCGCTATATATTGGGTAGGAGCCAACAATGGCTGCGGATGGGTGTATGATACCCTTCAAGTGATGATTCAAACCGGTCCTACCAACCCGGTGCCCGATACGGTATTTACATGTGCCGGTAGTTTTGGGGTAGCAGATGCGGGTTCCTGGGGTCCAAATACAACCTATCAATGGAGTAATAGTGCTACCACCCAAATTAATACAACATTATCTGTAGGTTTAAATTGGGTGCGAGTAATGAACCCGTGTGATACAGTGTTTAAAGTGTTCAGAGTAAAAACGATACCCCCTGCCACACCTAATTTAGGTAAGGACACTGCGGTATGTGCTAACAGCTTAGTTATTTTTAGCAGGGTACCGCTTAGAGGAAACACCTTTATGTGGTCTACCGGTAATACTACCCAAAACTATACAGTTTCAAAATCAGGGACTTATTGGGTTAGAGTAACGAATGCTTGTGGAACCTCTTACGATACCATAAGTGTAACCCTCGTAAAAGCACCAAAAGAAATAAGCCAGGATACTATTTATAAATGCTCAGGTCAGGGGATATGGGTGAAAACTACTTCGAGAGCCGCTACTACTTACTTATGGAATAATGGCTCTACTTTATATAAAACGTTTATTACCACTCCTGGAAAATATTGGTATACCGCCTCTAATATTTGTGGAACAGTAACGGATACCGTGTACGTGGTAGACAACAATGTATTGCGGTTTTCTCTTGGTAAGGATACCACCTTTTGTGCACCAAACAAATTGGTAATTCCGCTCACCCATCCTGATGTTGATTCGGTGCTGTATTCTGGAGTTTTGAAAAAAAGCTATATAACTTTAAATAAGTCAGGACGCTACTGGGTAAAAGTGTATTCAAAATGTGGTGTGTATAATGATACCATTAAGATTACAGTAAATAAGCCTGCAGATAAGCTATTAAGAGATACATCGTATTGTGGATCAGGTTCGGTATTGTTAGATGCTACTCAGCCACAGGCCCTGTCGTATTCATGGAATACAGGGGCAGTAACCTCCAGTATTTCGGTAAACTCTATAGGTTGGTATTATGTGGATATCACCACACTTTGCGGGGTGGTGCGCGATTCTACATTTATCAATCAAGTGGGTTATTTGCCTAAAATCAACTTAGGAAAGGATACACTCTTTTGTGCAGGTCAATTAGTGCTTGACCCTGGCTATCATGTTAGTTCGCGGTACTTGTGGAATACAGGAGATACTACTCAAACCATAATAGCCGATACTACCGGAAACTATATTGTGAAAGTAGCCAACGGTTGTGGTAGCGAGTATGACACTATTAGGGTGGATATTACAGGTCCTCCGTATATGGCTCTGGGTAATAGTGTGAAGTTTTGTGCAGGAAGCACTCTTAATCTTAACGCTCAAAATCCAGGTTGTACCTATTTGTGGAATACAGGTGATACCCTGCCTACCTTAAGTGTAACTCAGCCCGGAAAATACTGGGTGACCATGACGAACGATTGCGGAACCCTCACAGATTCTATTACTGTAATAGTGGAGAGCCCGCTAAGTATGCTCTCATTGGGTAATGATACTATTATATGTATGGGAGATTCTGTGGAGTTATCTACGGGTATTCCGGGGGTATATACTAAATGGAAAAATGGTTCTAATTTGCCAAATATGTTTGTGACGCAAACAGGCGACTATTGGGTACAAGTGTCTAATTCATGTGGTACTTGGAATGATACCGTGCATGTTGAGGTATTGGATATCCCGGGTTACTCTCTTGGAAATGATACCGCAATATGTGCAGGAGGCGGAAGTCTATTGTTGAATGGGCCTCCAAATATGGAAACCTATCAATGGCAAGACGCTAGTACCGGACCCAACTTTTTGGTTACTGCCCCGGGTAAATATTGGTTAACTGTTTTTAATGGATGCTTTAGTTATACGGATACAATTAATGTATCAGAAGACTATCCGATTGAAATCGATTTGGGACATGATACTACCCTTTGTGAAGGAGAGACCTTATTACTACACTCAGCTTTAGGCAAAGGCAATGGAAAAAACATTGATACCTCACAAGTGTCAAGTAGCCTGGTTACAGAGTCTGGCGTTTATTGGCTAGCTGCTCGAAATAGTTGTGGAAACTTTAGTGATACTATCGTGGTAAATTTTGAAAAAATACCAGATGTATTAACAGAGGACACCTTAATATGCAGTGGCGACACGGCCATCATAGATCTTTCAGATTTGAAGAATGACTATAAATGGTTTGATGGATCAACAGAGAGTATTAGAAAGTTTGGTGAATCAGGTGTTTACAATTTGACTGTATCTAATACATGTGGAGACTATGTAAAATCGTTTAATGTAACGGCTGTAAATTGTGAGTGCCCTTTCTTTATACCCAACGCTTTTACACCTAATGGTGATGGTACCAATGATGAATTTAAAATAGGTCATAGCTGCCCTATAGCTACCTACAAAATGTTGATATACAACAGGTGGGGTCAATTGGCTTTTGAAACGGATAACCCTGATGAAGGGTGGACCGGATTTACCCATGGTAGCGAAGCAGCAGAAGGTATGTATACCTACAAGATATACTACGAATGGTATGTGTATGGCGTAGATAGGTCAAAAGAACACACGGGTACTTTAACTTTGATGCGTTAAGCCATAAATGCTTTGTAGTTTTGCCAAATGGCAGAACAAGAAGAAAAATTCACATCCTTAGAATCGTTAGGCGAATTTGGCTTAATAGATCATCTAACTCAAAACTTTCCATTGCGCAATGCATCGTCTATAAAAGGTATAGGCGATGATTGCGCTGTAATAGAGAATCTCTCGGGGCAAACTGTGATTAGCACAGATGCTTTGGTAGAAGGGGTTCATTTTGATCTGACCTATGTGCCACCCCGGCATTTGGGTTACAAAGCGGTAATTGTAAATCTATCTGATGTATATGCTATGAATGCCATGCCCAAGCAAATCTTGGTAACCATGGCCGTTTCTAATCGTTTTGGTGTAGAGTTTCTCAATGAATTGTATGAGGGCATGCGATTGGCTTGCGAAGAGCATGAAGTGGACTTAATAGGTGGGGATACTACCTCATCGTACTCAGGTCTTATGCTTAGCCTTACGGTGATTGGTGAAGCCGAAGAGGCCGATATCACCTATAGGTCGGGTGCCAAAAAGAATGACCTGATTGTAGTTTCTGGAGATTTAGGCGCGGCCTATTTAGGCTTGCAATTATTAGAAAGGGAAAAGGCCGTCTTTAAGGAAGACCCCAACATGCAGCCACAGCTAAAGGGCTACGAATACCTTTTGCAGCGCCAGCTTCGACCAGAGGCCCGAAGAGATATTCCGGAGATACTGAAAGGCTTAGACGTAAAGCCAACATCTATGATTGATATATCAGACGGCCTCAGCTCTGAGATTCTACATCTGTGCAAGCACTCTAAAGTTGGTGCTAAGCTGTTTGAAGATAAAATTCCTATTGACCCTAAAGTGTACGAAGTATGTGAGGAGTTTAATTTGACCACCACTACCGTGGCGTTAAATGGAGGGGAAGACTATGAGCTGTTGTTTACAATTGATTTATCGGATCACGATAAAATAAAAGCCAACCCCAACCTTACGGTTATAGGTCATATCTCAGATGAAAGTGATGGTGCCCAGCTAGTAACGCGCGATGGTCAGTTTATGCCACTTACTGCCCAAGGGTGGAATGCTATGACGGAAGACTAAGCAGTTTAATCAAATTAGGGACGGGAAAACACAGCGATTTCTTAAAGTGATTTAGGTATAAGATATGTCAGAATAAATCTATTTTTGACAGACCTTTTACCTAATTATGTATACTAAGCCCTATTTACCTGGACTTACTTCCTTGCGTTTTTTTGCAGCTGCTGTTGTGGTACTTGATCATGGCAACTATAACCTCGACAAGTTTCACCTTTTTTCAAGTACTCTTTTATTTTTTAATAGGGGATTTGAGGCAGTTACTTTTTTCTTCGTTTTAAGTGGGTTTCTTATCACCTACCTGCTTCTTTGCGAGTTTGAGCAAACGGCTACCATTAATATTCGTAGGTTTTATGAAAAGCGTATCAGACGTATTTGGCCGCTTTATTTTCTGATTGTCATTTCTGGTCTTCTCCTGTATAATTGGTTGTTTCCATTAGTGGGTGTAGAATACAAGGTGAATTATCAAGTAGAAAACATCGTGTGGCTGTATATCTTCTTTTTGGCAAACCTGGCCTACTCTTTTTATAATACCGGGGGTGTACTAGCTGTCACTTGGTCTATTGGTATCGAAGAACAGTTTTACCTTGTGTGGGCGCCCTTTGTAAAGCGGTATATAAAAAGCTTGTTGAAAGGCTTGTGGTTAGTCTATCTATTTTGGCTGTTGGTGCAGGTAGCCAATGATATGGGTGTTATTACAAAAGATCCACACTGGGTCAAGTTCATAGGCACTATGCAGTTTAACTGTATGGCCCTTGGAGCTCTTGGAGCATACTATGTATATTTTTATAAAGAGCAGGTTATGAATATGCTTGTTTTTAAAAGCAGAGTTTTTCAGTGGATTACCTTTTTAGTACTACTCATAATCTTTTTGGTTTGGGATTTTTCTTTACCTCGCTTTGTGTTTATGCAGGTTTTACCTGTTTTGTTTTTATGGTTAATTCTGGATACTGCCATTAATCCAAAGCCCTTGTTGAAGTTAGAGAACAAGGTTTTGATACACTTGGGAACCATATCGTACGGTGTGTATATGTACCATTATTTAATGGTATACGCTTGCACACATCTAGGTGTAAAAGTGATGAGCTACTTTATAGACTTTCCCGTTTTGGCACCGGTGCTTTACTTTTCTCTCGTTTTTGGCTTAACTATCTTTTTAGCCTCCATTTCATTTAAATATTACGAGACGTATTTTCTCCGAACTAAGTTTTTCAGTAAAGGAAACAAGGACTAGGGATAGCAACTTGGAACAAATGTTAAATTATTGGAAGCCAATAATAAAAAGTGGATTGCCTGAGTTATTGCCTCATTAATTTTTAACTCACAAAAAAAATGAAAACCGCTGCAGCATTATCTGTTTCGCTTTGTCTTTTGGTATATAAAGGCTCTGCACAAACATCAGGTGTAAATGTTCCCATGATAAAAGCTCATGACGTCTTCCTGATGCCCACTTGGCAAGCCTATTCTAACTCAAACACTACCCTGCAAGAATTTCAAGTATTAGCACCTGGGTCAACTTTGCTACAACAGGATTACACAGGATTCCAATCCTCAAGCTACTATTCCAATGGCTATGGCGATGGAATGGAGCTGATGCTTGGACTACATGTGCGAGATAAGGCTGGAACCGGATACAATGAAAATGTTCAGTTTAGAGTGGGGATTGGCTACAGCTATGTGAGCAATATTTGGGAGGGTTTCTACAAAGATGATAGGTTTCCATTCGACACCTTGGTATCTAACCGAACCGGAAACGAGATATATATAGATTCAGTACTCAACAGGAATTTAAGCTTGGAGCAAAACAGCGAGTATCTGCGTTTACATTTATCGGTTTTGTACCGAACGGATAACTCAAAAAGATGGTCATTGTATGGAGGTGTTGGGGCCTATGGAGGTGTTGGTTTTAATAGTACCTCAAGTGTAAGATATTCTGAGTATGGCTACACCGAAGGAGATGAAGCCTACTATCAGGATTTTTATGGATACCCAAATTACAACCAAATAGAAAACACAGTAGAAGAATATAAAACTGAAAGTGGCTACTCAGTATCTGTGTACGCTCCTTTAGGTGTTGATTTTAGGATTGCCAAATCCAACGATTTTTTCAAGCGAGTTCACTTGTTTTATGAAATGAGGCCGGGGGTAGACTTTACTCATGTACCAAATTATGGAGGTATAAACAGAGTATATATGCAGTTCGGTTTCGGTATTAGGGTAAGCTAGTTTTTGATTTGTTTAAGAAAGATTTTGAGCCCCTTTATGAGGGTCTCAAAATCTTCGATATGACTCATGTGTCCGTTTTCTGTATAGCAGGGGGTCACGCTGCTTCCATCTATTTGTTCTTTCAATATTTCAAAAGGAAATACAGGGTCATTTTGGGCGGCTACAAAAAGAATGGGGTAGGGCCCAAAATGCAATAAAACCTCTCGGTCAACTCTCACCTTCATGCCTTCAAGTGCAGCTATTATGCCTTGTTTGCTGGTGGTTAATGCCTGGGCTTTCACTTTGTTTATTTCCTCTTTTAAGTTGCGTCTATTTTTGGGGCGAAACAACATAGGTATAGCCGTGCGTATAAATGCCTTGTGATTGGTTTTGCAAATAGCAATAGCTCTATCTCGATCTTTTTGTTTAGTCGGGCTATCTGCTCTTGTGGTAGAGTTCATGAGCACAAGAGCTTTCACCAAGTCTGGATATTTTTCGGCAAAAGCCAAAGCCACATAGCCGCCCATGGAGTGACCTACCAAAATTACTTTCCGTAGTTTTTTATGGTCTACCAAAGCCTTTACTACCTCGGCCATTTCTTCCATAGTATGGATGTAGCCAATGTTATCGGATTTTCCATGGCCTGGCAAATCCAAACAGATTTTGCGATAAGCGCGTGGAAGTGCCTCTATCACGCCTTTCCACATGTCATTATTTTCTAAAAAACCATGAAGGAAAATAATAGCCGGACCTTGATGGCTAACCTCGTAATGAAAGCTGACGCCTTTGTGGGTAAAAGTGCTCACAGAAATATTTGATTAAAGAAGGGAGCAAAGCTAAAGAATAGCACTTGGAGGTGGAGTAGGAAAAAAGGGTTGAAAGAGTAGTTTTTAAAGCATTTGCTAGATTTAAGCGGCCTATAGAGCTAATCTTTGCACGGTTTGCGATTGTTTTTGCAAATTCTCTAGCTTTTAATGTTGATTTACAAAAGGCACTAGTTGCAAATTAGCGCCAGCTTGGTCTGCTCTTTACTGTGGTGTGATGTTGTTATCATCATAGTAAAAGTTAACACTGATGTTTTGCGTTGGCGTTCCTGACGATGCAGGTGTTGTTCCTTTAAACATTTCATGTTCAAAGTGATATTTAAGAATGAAATTTGCAAAGTCCCATGTTGTTGGGTGTATTGTTGTTGCACTTCCGTTAGTTATGCTGATTCTTTGATTTGAAGGGACTCCTGCAAATGCGAAGTATTGATAAAATATTTCTTTCCACGTTCCAGATGTTGCTGCTGAGATTTGTACGTCTGCCGTTACATATTCAGTAGTTTCTCCTTTGATGTTTGAAACTTTTTGTTGTATGTTTGTGATGTTGTTTGATCCGTTTGAGATATTTATTCCGTGGTTTGTTCCATTATAGTTTGTTCCTGTATAGGTTGGATTTGGAAGGGGTGTTGTGGATGTTGCGATATAGATTGGGAAAATTGTATTTGCTGAATCGATAACGTTTTGTATATTTGTTAGGTTACCTGAACTGAAGTTTGTTGGGTTGATATATCTATAAATGGTATCGTTTTGCATTGCAATAGTTGGCTTTTGATGCATTTGTTTGAGTTCTGCCGAAGTGATTCCTTCAGTAACGCCAAGTGCAGAAACGTTTACGCTGTCTGGTAAGAAATTATATTTTAATTCTGTGATGGTGTCTGGGTTTGCAAATGTTGCACCTGCAATATCTATTTCAACACCTTTAATCATTTTTAGGTGTTCACCGTTTGTTCCAACGCCACCAACGTAGCCGCTTCCTACGAATACTTTGTCACCGTCATTTGCCCATGGTCCTTTCCCTTCACCGTTTACATCAAGTGTTATGGTGTCTGTTGTGTTTTGTGTTTGATTATAAAATACTACTAAGGCATTGTCTGCTGCTGTTCGGTTAAAACCTTTATCAAACTGTCCTGCAGAAATTTTAATGCGTTGCTTGCCGTGCCACTGTGGAACTTGTAAAAGGTTTACAGTAATAGTTTTATTTCCATTATTTCCTGGAGTTAAATTGAGTGTTGTATCTCCTGCTGTAATTCCCATGTACTGTAAATTCGGATTAAGTGAATCGACACTTGTTGTATTTATAAGTTGTGGCCAACTTACTTCTACTTGAGCTGTAGTTGAAGCGGTTGCTCCAGTTGTATCAACAGAAACTGGATGATTTGCATACGGGAATCCTCCTGCAACCCCTGTGTTAAAGTTTGCAGAGTGAGGTACCATAACTTGATCCATTTGTAACGTGGTCATAGTTAGTGGCAAATTGTTTGGAGAATTGTTGTTTGAATCTCGAACTAAGAATCCTCCGTTTGCATAAGCAGTATCCCAAGGGTTCATAACAATATTATTCGCACCTGATTGTAAGTTCACACTGTACGGGGCATTTACAAAGCCTTCTTTTTTAACCCAAACATTGTACAGCGCTAGGGGGTTGGCTTGGGGCATGCCGTTGGTATCTATACTTACAATAAAATGGGCGCTGTCTGTTAAGCCATTGCTTAGGCTATCTATAAAAACCGTTTGTGGTGTAATGTGGTTAAGCTGCTGGGGTGTAGAGGTAAGGCGGGCATTGTTTATGGGTTTGCCGTTGTAACTTACATTAAAATAGGCCCACACAAAAGACGTATCGTTGGGGCGCTGGTGCAAATAAAGGGGCACAGTGCCATTGAATCCATCTTGCAAGGTGGCAGTTAAGGTATCTTCAAAATACCCTAGGGGTGCATTGTAGGTAAATTGGTAAGTAGCCCCATTGCCGCTGGTTTTTTTATTGCCTTGGGTTTGTGGTATGTTTTGTTGCCCTAGGGCAGGGGCATCGGTTTTCACAAATTTGCAAAACGCTAGTGGGGCGTTCTGGCCTATTCGCACATGTGCTATATAAGTAGCGTAGGGTACATGCGCCAAGTTTGCATACAAATGGGTGCATCCGTGGCAGCTTTGCTGGGCCACGGTTTTTCCTGTAAAATCAAGCAGTGTAAGTTCATAATTATCTGCGTTGGGTAAAACTACATTTAAGTCGCTACCCGGGTTGGGGTAAAACAGCGTGTTGGTTTGCAAGCCGTTTTCATCTAGCCCTATGGTAATTTTAAAATAGGTGGGTAGGTTAAAGGGTATTTCGCCCTGCGCATTGGTAGTCGAGGTGTAACTAGTGCCAAAAATGGTGTCTTGTATGGCAATGGCCTTATAGGTAAGCAAAAGGTTGCTTAAGGGCTTTTGCGTAGCGCTATCTAGCAGCACAAAAGTACCTGTGCCAAGGGTGGTGTCAAATTGAGCAAAACTTGCTACCGTTATGCACAAACCAATTATAAGGGCTTTGGTTTTCATGTTGCTAAATGTACAAACGCGCTATGGAGAATTCAAACTTTTTGGGATGGTATGGATTAGCGTAGGTTTTATAAAAATTTAACTCCTTTGCTGGCGCAATTTTATAATCTCTGCTTTCTTAGAAAGAATAATCGCGACAACAATTCCCTCATTACCACATTATTTCATTGTCTAATTACCCCGCCATCGCAGCTTCTACATCCTCAATCTCAATAGGAATTTCTTTCGTCAAGTTGATCAAACCATTTTCAGTAATTACTAGGTCATCTTCTAAGCGGATGCCTAGGTTTTCTTCAGGGATATAAATTCCTGGTTCGCAGGTAAAGGCCATTCCTACTTCCATAGGAGCGGTCCATAGTCCTGAGTCATGCGTATCCAAACCTAGATAATGGCTGGTGCCGTGCATAAAATACTTTTTGTAGGCGGGCCAGTTGGGGTCTTCGTTATCCACTTCCTCTTGGGTGATAAGTTTCAAATCCAACAATTCTTTTTCCATCAATTTACCAACGGCTTTGTGGTAATCTACCAAGTTGTTGCCAGGAACTAGTAGTTTTTCAGCGCCTTTTTTTACACGTAATACAGCGCTGTACACTTCTTTTTGGCGCTCTGTAAATTTTCCGTTTACCGGAAAACAACGAGTAACATCGCAAGAGTAATTGGCATATTCAGCGCCTACATCAAAAAGCACTAAGTCACCATCATTTAGCTGATCATTGTTTTCTATGTAATGAAGCACACATGCATTGTAGCCACCACCAATAATAGGAGTGTAGGCAAAACCACGGCTACGGTTTGTCAAAAACTCGTGCATAAACTCGGCTTCCAATTCATACTCCCATTTGCCGGGAGCCATAAATTTTAACACCCGATTGTAACCTTTGGTAGTAATATCAGCAGCTACCTGCATAGCTGCTATTTCATCTTTGGTTTTTATGGCGCGAACCTGGTGCATAATAGGGGCACTACGCTGGTATGTGTGGGCCGGATACTTATTCTGACACCATTTTACAAACCGCGCTTCGCGGGTTTCCACCTCAGTATTGGCACGTAAGTGCTCGTTGGTGTTTAGATAAACATTTTCGGCATGGCTCATCACTTCATTAAAGATGCGCTCGAAATCTGTTAACCAGAAAACATTTTTGATTCCGCTCAAATCATACGCTTGTTGCTTAGAAAGTTTTGCTCCTTCCCATACCGCAATAGGGGCGTTGGTTTCTTTTAAAAACAACATTTCGCGATGCTCTTCTTTATAAGCATCCGGAAAAATCACCAGAATACTTTCTTCCTGATCTACACCGCTTAGCGCTAAAATATCGCCATGCTGGCGAAAGGGAAGTGTGCTATCAGCACCCGTTGGAAAAATATCATTGCTGTTAAAAACCGCTAAAGATTTAGGTTTTAGATGCTGGGTGAATTTCTCACGATTTTGGATATATACTTTCTGGGGTAATTGCTGATAACGCATGGTACTGTTTTTTCGGTTCTGAATATTTTCGGATAACAAAAGAACTCCGTTTTTTCTCGGTAGCCAAAGAATTATCCTCTATAAATGGATGCTTGAATTGTATGCCTTTAAAAAATATTCATTCTATAATCAGTCTAAATAGCGGGGAAGGTTGAAGTGTTTCGCTCCGAATCTTACTTTTGCCCTTCTAGAAAAACTATTAGTTTACCCAATGAGTACAAATTCAGGGCTTCTGTCATCGTCAATTGCTCGTAAAGTCGCGATGGCTTTATCAGCACTTTTCTTAATTGTGTTTTTGCTACAGCACTTTATCATCAATCTCATGTCGGTTATTAGCGAAGATGCTTTTAACTCTACCTCCCACTTTATGGGCACCAATGGCTTAATTCAATTTGTGATGCAGCCAATATTGATGTTTGGTATTTTGTTTCACTTTATTATGGGGTTCATTTTAGAGTCAAAGAATAGAAGTGCCCGTCCAGAGAAATACGCTATGTACAAAGGTTCGGCCAACTCAAGCTGGATGTCTCGCAACATGATTTGGAGCGGACTTTTCATTCTCGGTTTCCTGGCTTTTCACCTTTGGGATTTTTGGTTACCTGAAATGAATTACAAGTACATTGAGGGAAACCCTGCAGATCCTAAACGTTACTTTGGAGAAGTACAGCACATGTTTGCAAATCCTATTCGTGTAATTGTATACTGTCTATCATTTGTGTTTTTGGCTTTGCACTTGTTGCACGGTTTTCAGTCGGCTTTTCAGTCTATTGGAGCCCGTCACCCAAAATACACTCCGGCAATCAAAGCATTTGGAAAATGGTATGCCATCCTTATTCCGGCTGGATTCATTTTCATTGCTGTTTTTCATTTCTTAAACGGCAACCACTAAGATCATTACTATGAGTTTAGACGCAAAAATTCCTGAAGGTCCAATTGACAAAAAATGGATCAATCATAAAAACAATATTAGACTTGTAAACCCGGCTAACAAACGTAGCATTGACATTATCGTTGTGGGTACAGGCCTGGCAGGTGGCTCTGCTGCTGCTTCGCTAGCAGAAATGGGATACAATGTGAAGGCCTTTTGCTTTCAGGATAGCCCACGTAGAGCACACTCTATTGCTGCCCAAGGGGGTATCAATGCTGCCAAAAATTATCAAAATGATGGTGACTCAACTTACCGTCTATTTTATGACACTGTAAAAGGTGGTGATTATCGTTCGCGTGAAGCGAATGTGTACCGTCTTGCTGAGGTGTCTGCCAATATCATCGACCAATGTGTGGCTCAAGGTGTTCCTTTTGCTCGCGAGTATGGTGGTATGTTGGACAACCGTTCCTTTGGTGGTGTGCAGGTAAGTCGTACTTTTTATGCCAAGGGACAAACTGGTCAGCAGTTGCTGCTTGGTGCTTATAGCGCCATGAGTCGCCAGATTGGTAAGGGTAAAATAAAGATGTACAACCGTCACGAGATGCTAGATCTTGTAATGGTAGGTGGAAAGGCGCGTGGTATTATTGCCCGTAACCTTGAAACCGGAGAAATAGAAAGACATTCTGCTCACGCAGTTGTGATAGCATCTGGTGGTTATGGAAACGTATTTTTCCTTTCTACCAATGCAATGGGAAGTAACGTAACCGCTTCATGGAAAATCCACAAAAAGGGAGCTTACTTTGCAAATCCTTGCTACACGCAGATTCACCCAACCTGTATTCCTGTGTCAGGTGATCACCAATCTAAGCTAACGCTGATGAGTGAGTCACTTCGTAATGATGGACGTATTTGGGTGCCAAAAAAGAAAGAAGACGCTGAAGCTATTAGAGCTGGAAAATTAAAGCCAACTCAATTAGCGGAAGAGGATAGAGATTATTATCTGGAAAGAAGATACCCTGCATTTGGAAACTTGGTGCCTCGTGATGTAGCATCTCGTGCTGCCAAAGAAAGATGTGATGCTGGATTTGGTGTGAATGCTACGGGAGAAGCTGTATATCTTGATTTTGCTGCGGCCATTCAACGTTATGGAAAAGAAGCAGCTTTGGTACATGGTCATGATGCCAATGATAAAGAGCTTGTTACCAAATTGGGTAAAGAAGCAATCAAAGCCAAGTATGGTAACCTTTTCCAGATGTATGAAAAGATTGTAGCTCAAAACCCATACGAAACCCCAATGATGATTTACCCAGCGGTGCACTATACCATGGGGGGTATTTGGGTAGATTATAACTTGATGACTACTATTCCTGGTTGCTACGCAGCAGGAGAGGCCAACTTCTCTGATCACGGTGCAAACCGTCTAGGAGCCTCTGCTTTGATGCAGGGACTGGCTGATGGATACTTTGTATTGCCATACACTATTGGTGATTATTTGGCGGATGATATCCGTACTGGAGAAATCTCAACAGATTTGCCGGAATTTGCAGAAGCAGAAAAAGAAGTGAAAGATCGTTTGAGCTTCTTCATTAATAATAAAGGAACACATTCGGTTGACCATTTCCACAAGCGTCTTGGTAAAGTAATGTGGGACAAAGTAGGAATGGCACGTAATGCTCAAGGACTTACGGAAGCTATCGCTGAGATTCGTCAGATTAGAGATGAATTTTGGAAGGACGTTCGCGTTCCTGGTGAACTAAATGAGTTTAATCAGGAGTTGGAAAAAGCTGGCCGTGTGGCTGACTTCCTGGAGCTTGCTGAGCTTTTCGCTAAAGATGCATTGCAAAGAGAAGAAAGTTGTGGTGGTCACTTCCGTGAGGAAAGCCAAACCGAAGAGGGTGAAGCTAAGCGTGATGATGAGAACTTTACTTATGTAGCAGCATGGGAATACACTGGTGATCCTGGTGAAGCTAAGTTGCACAAGGAAGAATTGAATTACGAGAATATAGAATTGAAGCAGCGTTCGTATAAATAGCCAATAGCCAGTAGAGAAAAGCCAGTAGAATGAGTAACGTAAATAGTTATAAAGACTTGTTGGTTTGGCAGAAGGCATTGGTAATTGTAGACGAAGTCTATAGGCTGGCAAAGGATTTTCCTAGAGAGGAAATGTACGCTTTAGCCGATCAGGTTAGAAGGTCATCGGTGTCAATACCTTCAAATATAGCCGAGGGCTGGGGAAGAGATTCTAGCCAAAGTTATAAGCACTTTTTGCGAATAGCTAGAGGCTCGTTGTTTGAGTTAGAAACACAAGTTGAGATTGCTTTTAGGCAAGGTTTCATTAAAGCGGAAACAGTCGAAAAAGTAAACGGATTAATAACGGAAGAAAGCAAAATGCTAACTGCCTTTATCAATTCGATAAATGATAGAAACAAAGATGGTAAGTAGCTGTTGGCTACTGGCTAGTTTACTAATAACTTAAAAGTTATGGACTTAACATTAAAAATTTGGCGTCAAAAAAACGCACAGGCAAAAGGGAAAATGGAAACTTATCCGGTAAAGGATATTTCTGAAGACATGTCCTTTTTGGAAATGCTTGACGTATTGAACGAACAGTTGATTAACGATGGCAAAGAGCCAGTAGCATTTGATCACGATTGCCGCGAAGGTATTTGTGGAATGTGCTCACTGTACATCAATGGCCAGGCCCATGGCCCCGATCGTGAGATTACCACTTGCCAGCTTCATATGCGTTCGTTTAAAAATGGCGACACTATTGTAATAGAACCATGGAGAGCAGCCGCCTTTCCGGTGATAAAGGATTTGGTAACAGACCGTTCTGCATTTGATAGAATTATGAATGCCGGAGGTTTTGTTTCGGTAAACACTTCGGGTAACACGATTGATGCTAACTCTATTCCGATACCTAAGCATGATGCTGATAAGGCATTTGATGCTGCTACCTGCATTGGTTGTGGTGCTTGTGTAGCGAGCTGTAAAAACGCTTCAGCTATGTTGTTTACATCGGCTAAAGTATCTCAGCTAGCACTTTTGCCGCAAGGTAAAGTGGAAGCGCATGAGCGAGTAATGAATATGGTACACCAAATGGATGAAGAAGGATTTGGTAACTGTACCAATACAGGGGCTTGTGAAGTAGAGTGTCCAAAAGGGATTTCTCTTGAAAACATCGCACGTATGAACCGTGAATATCTTTCAGCTTCTTTGGTAAGCGAATAATTTATTCTAAGAAATTTTTTAAGAATCCCGTTTAGGAATCAGCCTAGGCGGGATTTTTTGGTTTTAGTTGAATATTGTTTTTCACCAATGTTACATGAGTTATATTCTATACATCATATGATTATGTCTGTGGTCTTGAGGTTATTTACTTTTGAATCAGATTTTTCAAAATCAACCAAATTAACCAAACCAACCTTAATCTATGTTACTCCTACGCTATAGCTGTAATTCCGGTACTTCTTTTTGCTCTTCGTATTACAATTTGTTGTTTCCAACTATTAGAAAGGTGCTTTGCCACATTTAACAAGAGAAAACCAAAAGTTTGGCTAATTCCTGTCTTTCTTGAGTCAAGCTGTTACCTATTACCTAACCACCAAGTATATACCAGAAGGAGTCCCCTTCTAAATTTCATATAATAACCAAAAATCCAAACTTAATTATGAAAACCAAAAATTACCCTGGCTTAAGAGCTTATACAACCAAAATCGCTATGAAAGCCTTGTTGGCCATTGTAGCCTTATGTGCAATTCCCATAGCGTTACAGGCGCAGTGCGGACCGCCTACTATTAGCTGTCCGACCAATGTAAGTCAAGCGGCTGAAGCCACAAAGTGCGTGGCTATAATAAACTACCCCTTGCCAACTTTTACGGCACCTTGCGGGCTTCCACCTGATTCCATATTGGGTTTTACAACTCTGGGCAGTTTTCAGGGTAAAACCTACTACATAAGCAATAGCGGTATGACAGCTCCTGCCGCCTATGCCGATGCCCAAGGGCATGGCGGGTTTGTGGTTACCATCAACAATGCCGCTGAAAACGAGTTTGTACGCAAAGCCATGTCACAGGAGGCTACCACCGCATGGATTGGTTACAGCGATGCAGCTACAGAGGGTACCTTTGTATGGCAGGATGGGGATACCTCTACCTACAACAATTGGAACTTGGGTGAGCCCAACAACCAAAACGGTGAGGATTATACCCAAATGTATAACAACGGGACCTGGAATGACCTGGATACATTGCAGATATACCGTTATATACTGGAGCTCTCCGGTGGGTTTGAGCAAACCTCTGGTCAGGCTAGTGGTAGTGTTTTTGGCATAGGAACAATCACCAACACCTTTGAGGTAACCGATATTATGGGCAACAGCGCGAGCTGCTCTTTTACAGTAACTCTTATGGACACCACCGCACCTGTAATCGTTTGCCCTGCCAATGTAACGGCAATAGCAGATAGTAATAGCTGCACTGCCTATGTGCCCCTGAGGCTCGACAGCGTCTTTGAACAATGCAGTTACATTTCTACCCAAAGCCCAATCTCCACCTATGTTTTCGATGGAAGCGGTGGTACACAGGATATAGTGTTGCAAATACCTCTGCCTCAGCTGCCAGCCAGTGCTGGAACCCTTACCATCCTTCACAGGGGGGATATCAATAATTCAGGATCCGAGCAATTTGAAATAAGGGCCGAGGACAATAGCTTGCTTGGACTTACTACTAACGGCAACCAATGCGATAATTTCTATACGCATACTACTATACATGTTACCACGAGCCAGCTTTTGGCTTGGGCCACCAATGATACCGTTACCATTACTTTGGCACAGGGAACTGCCGTAAATGCTACCCTTTGTTCTAGTAATGACGCCTTTGCCTCCCTTTCATACTCCACTGCTAATATTACCAACTCCTTCACATCAGGCGGTGCCGATGCCAGCGGGAGCTATCCTCTAGGTAATACTCAGGTTGTGTTTACTGCTACAGACCAAAGTGGCAATATTGATAGCTGTACGGTTACCGTTACGGTAAAGGATACAACAGCTCCTGTTATAACATGTCCTAGCGATATTATAGTTAGCAACGATGCAGGGGTTTGTGGTGCTAAAGTTTGTTATACTATGCCATATTCTAGCGACTTGTGTGAGCCAAGTGTACCAGCAGGTTTGAATTTGGTAAAACAAATGGGTAATATCAGGTACTATAAATCCAACGCTTTTATAAGTTATAGTGCGGCTAAATCTCTAGCCAATTCCATTGGAGGGAATCTGGCAAAAATTACGTCTGATGCATTGAATGATACCCTGTTTAACGCAACTGGCGGTTTGGTGTGGATAGCTGGGACGGATGAGGAAACTGAAGGAGTTTGGAAATATGACAATTGTGAGCCACTTACCTATCAAAACTTTCATGCTGGTGAACCAAACGACTTCGGTAGCGGAGAGGATTATCTTGAACTTTCTACCACAGGTGATTGGTACGATTATGGGCCTTCGGCATCAAGATTTGCCTTAATTGAAGTGGAAGGTGCTGGCGTTGTCCAAATAGCCGGTTTGCCCAGAGGCTCGGTTTTTCCAATTGGCATTACTACCAATACGTTTGTAACCACTGATGCTAGTGGTAACTCAGACACTTGTTCGTTTACTGTAACGGTAAATGATACCACCTCTCCAACATTCTTTACTGATAGTATATGCTTAGGTGACAGCCTTTATGTAGGTGGTGGGTGGCAAACGGTTCCTGGTGTTTACATCGATACTGCAACAACTGCAAGCGGATGTGACAGCCTTTTAATTACAACTTTATATTACAGGTCAAATTCTATTTGCAATCCGGATACTACCGAGAGGATGCTGTATATCGTTTCAGACTCAGCATGGACACTTAGTAATGTCGTAAGTACTGCGACTTCTAACAGCTACCCTTGGCCGGGCGCAGCTAATATGCTGCCTCATGATTCCACTTTTGTATTAGCTGCAGAAGTAGGTCAGCCCTACCCTTGGAATCACCTTTACACTGTAATGGGTAGCCAAGTGATAAAAGCCTATAGTGGTGTAATGTATTATCGCTACGAGTTTGAGCTTACCAATCATCAGGCGCTAAATGCACGATTTAGAATGTTTGTAGATGATAACATGCAAATCTTTGTTAACCGCCATGAAATTGCTTTGGAAGAAGATATGGGTAAGGAGAACTGGCGTACCGCAAACCACGATATCCTGTTTAATGACAACGGTACCATTGATAACGGTTATTTAGGTGGAGATACTTTTGATACCTATACAGCTGTAAGTCCTGATAACATTTTTGTAACAGGAAATAATGATATCATACTGGCTATACGAAATCGTACTTCTAAGCCCGATAAAGGTGGATTCTCTTTCCGTATGGATTTAGATAAAGCTGGTCAGGCAGTAATTGTTAAGAAGGACGCAAGTTTTGAAGCTGGTCTTTCAATTAATCCAAGTTTCGAATTGTATCCAAATCCAGTGGTTGATCAGCTTAGTTTGGTAATGAAAACTGCTATAAGTGATGTGGACTATACAGTAACTATAACTGATATATCAGGAAGAGTGTTAAGTGTTATTTCACAAAGCGGAAGTGAGCTACAGGAAACTTCAACTATTAATGTTTCCAGTTATGCCCCTGGAGTTTACTTTGTTAAAGTGAACTCGGGTACACAATCAGTAGTTAAGAGATTTGTGAAACGCTAAAACTTGGCGCTTATAATTACCAGACGAATAGTTTAAAATAGTTTTGAAGCCCCGAAGAAAATTTCTTTGGGGCTTCCTTATTTATAGCCGTATCACTTGTAGAAAAAACCTTTTACGTTTTATCAACTTCGTGTAAATATGGAAATTATAGTTATCTTCTCCTAAAAATTAGGAGATATGGTAATGAGCTATCAAGGGCCACGGCAAGACCCGCCCAAAGAAACACAGGACATTCAGGTAAAAGACTACATGACAAAAAAGCTAGTTACTTTTAATCCTGAGCAAAATATGGATGAAGTAATTGATTCTCTTTTGAAAATGAATATTTCGGGAGGACCAGTAGTAGATAACGAAAATAATTTGGTTGGAATTATTTCTGAGGGTGATTGCCTCAAGCAGGCCGTTCGTGGTAAGTACAACAATACTTTTCATGACTCGGGTAAGGTGAAAGATAGAATGACTACTGACGTGAAAACCATAAACCCGAATATGGATATTTTTTCTGCTGCACAAATGTTCTTAGATCTTAAGTTAAGACGATTTCCGGTGCTTCAAGAAGGTAAACTGGTGGGGCAAATAAGTCAAAGAGATATTATGAGGGCTCTACAAACGGTGAAAAAACAAACTTGGTAAAACAATATCGGAGTAGTGGAAACTTAAATTCTGATCCCCTTTTTATCTGAGTCTAAAAACAAAAACGCCCCGAATTGCTTCGGGGCGTTTTAATTTCTTAACATGGTTTGTCTTTGTAGATTACTAACCCTATTTCCCTATAAATGAAGAACCCTGTTAAGGACTTCTAAGATAGCTAAAAAAGTAGAACGTCCAAATCATTTTAAGAATTTGCTTCCCAAAACAAGAAAGTTACTAGGCGCTATTAGGTGGTTTTATTAAAGCTTTCCCTTAGCGTAACTCAATTCTTGTAGCTTTGAATATTGGAATAATTAGACAGTGAAATAGTTTTAAAACTGACTTTAAACGATGAATGAAATCGCGGTAACTTTGGTTCAGACAACCTTGAATTGGCAAGTGAAGGCAAAAAATTTTGAGCATTTTGACAACTTACTATCAAAAGCAAGAGAGATAGGCCATCTTATTTTGCTTCCTGAAATGTTTACTACAGGTTTTAGCATGTCTCCTCAAAATCTGTGGGACGAACCGGAGGGTAGAACTCTTGAATGGATGCGTGCCCAAGCCAACAAACACCATGCAGCCATTAGTGGAAGTGTCATTATTAAGGAGAACGAAGGATTTTATAATCGCTTATACTTTGTTTACCCCAATGGGGAGTATAAAGTTTATGATAAGCGCCATCTATTCACCTTGGCCGGTGAAGAAAAAGTGTATCGGGCTGGCCGAAAGCAGCTGATAGTGGAATATGAAGGTTGGCGAATTATGCCTTTGATATGCTATGATTTGCGATTTCCGGTATGGAGCAGAAATACGATGGATGTAGACTTTATGTACTACGTAGCGAATTGGCCAGAGAGAAGAAGTGATGCCTGGACAACCTTGCTAAAGGCCAGGGCTATAGAGAATATGTGTTATGTAGCTGGCGTAAACCGCATTGGTGATGATGGCAATGCTATTTACCACAGTGGAGATTCTGTTCTACGTGATCCTTTGGGAAACCCGGTGTGGAAAGCGCCTGCCGGACAAGAGGTGGTGCAAACTGTTACTTTGAACAAATCAACTATGCTAGCGGCTAGGGATAGGTTTCAATTTTTGACAGACCGCGATGGTTTTGCCTTAGATTTTTGAGGCTTTGTAAAGTCGGGTTGCCATTCCAACTCTAAATCCCAGTTGGCTCTGATTTCCATTTCATCCTCAAATGTGACAATTTTTTCAGGTTGACGCCCTTCCAGATAATTCCCTGTACTCCATTTGCCATCACCATTTTCATCTACAATTATTTGAACCTCATACACTCCTACCAGCATGTTTTTGAATCGCAGTTTAAGGCTGTTATAAAACGTGGAATCAATGATTAATTCGCCTAAGGGATTTCTAACTTGAACTACCAAAGGAAACTCGCTTTCAGCATCTATTTTAAAAACTAAGTTTCCGAGGTCTACTGGCGATAGGGTGGTGATGGCCACTATCATTGTGTCGTTTGTTTGGTTGAAAACACTCTTAATAGCGTCCTTATTAATTTTCACAGTGTACTTTTTTAATTGCTTGGTAGGCAATATTGTAAACTCCAATGGATTGCTTGGATTGGTTTCTACAGCAGCAGATACTGTATCGGTCTCGGTGTAAATTGTAAAAAGACTGTCGTAAATGTTTTTAATAGGAGCATTGACTTTAAATGTAGAAGGCTCATCAAATTTTACATTTCTTCCTTTTTGCCAGATTTCAAATGGCTGTGCATCGTATTCGTTTAGGGTAACCAAAACAGTATCAACGTGGATACTATCGTATTCTACTACTAGTTTTATAGAATCTTTTAGCACTTCATCAAACCAAAAGGTAGCAGTGTCTTGGTCTTTTTGATAATCAAAAAAGTGAAACGAAGAAGCAACGGCTGTATCAATCGGAGTAACTTTAAGGTTCTTAGGCGTATAACTAAAAGCAACTTCAATTTTACCTTTATTTACATGGCGTGCTCCATAAAACCGATTTGGACTTTGTGGACGAAAGGCTGTTAAGTAAAGTCTCTCATTCAATAAACCCGTATGAATAGTATCTTTCAAAAAGGCCATTTTTTCGTAGCCAGAGTTCATTTTAAAACTGCCACGGCTATCTTCAAAAGCAACCACATAAAAAGAACCATATTTCATATTGGTAATGGAAAATACGCCTTGCTCATTGGTGTAAGCATAGTAAGTAGGGAGGTTTTTGAAGGGAATAGAATCCTCTGATTTTAGATTTTCCACATCGTAAAGGCCTACGAATAGATGATCTACAGGTTCGCCATTTTCTACATCTATAATAGAACCCGTAAGGTGTAAGCTATCAATGTAATCACCTGTAGAAAAAACGTATTTTATTTTTTGGTTGATGTTTCCTTCCGTAAAATCTGTAATGCTTGAGCCGAAGGAGATAATGTAGGTGGTGTTTTCAAGTAATGTGTCGTTTTCCCAATTGATGGTTACCGTTTTTCCCTTGGAGGTAATTTTAGGCGGATTTTTCAGCAAAGGTGAAACGCTTATTTGCTGATTGGCAGATTTTAAGGTAATGTATTCATCAAACACTAGAGTCACTTCTTTAGCCTCAAACCGCAAGGTTTGATTTGCGGGGTAGCTCGTGTCTAAAATGGGGGCAATGGTATCGCGAGGTCCTCCTGTAGGAGCTGATCGGCTTGCGCAAGAGCTTGTAGATATTTGCAAGAAAAATACTAGACTTAAGCAAGTGATAATGAACAATGTAAGATTTCTCATCTAATAATTACAAGGAGTGTAAAAAATGAAGGTTTTTTATATATTTCAAAACCGAAAGTGTTGAAGAAGCAAACATAAAACCTAAATTCGTAACACTTTTTGAAAAAATTACATAACCCAAAAATTTCCTTATGAAGAAAATCTTACTTTTTCTAAGCATTATTTCGTCCGTTTTTACTATGAGCGGTCAAATCACCGCCCCTTTTACGGAGAGCTTTAACTCTGGTTTACCAACAGGTTGGGCAAATAATTCTATTGACCCATGGAAGTTTGGAGGAACTATGGGTTATGACGCTAGTTCTGTTACAGATCATACTGGGACCTTAGGAAGTGTGTATGCCTGGATTGACGGATCTGGCGGAACAAACGCTTCAGCACCCTTAACTACAGACTCAATTAATATGGGAACTCTTACCACACCTGAGCTTTCATTTTATTTGAGTAGTTATAATACAACCAATGCCTCAACGGGTTTCAACACTTTTACTGTTGATTTTTACGATGGATCCGCGTGGCATGATTCTGTTTTTGTGCACCAAGGAGACTTAGGGCCAATGTGGACGTATGTTGTGGTTGATTTAAGTATCTATACTATCACTGGTAAGTGTTTGATTCGTTTTGATGTAAACACTACAACGGCCGGAACTGCATTTTACAATGATATAGCCATTGATGATATTAAGGTAGACAATGCCCCGCCTTGTCCTCTTGCCACTGGGTTAAAGGTAAATGCGATAACCGCTTTTACGGCCGAATTAGACTGGAACCCAGTAAATGGCGCTACCGGTTATGAGGTAATTTATGATACTGTAGGATTTGATCCTGCCGTAAATGGTACCAGTGTATTAGTTACTCCTGATTCGTTAAACTTAACAGGATTAATGGGTGCTACCACCTATCAGTTTTATGTTATTTCTGATTGTGGAATAAACGGTATTGGTGATACAGCAGGGCCTGTTACATTCAAAACTTCGTGCGTGCCGCTAACAGGTACTACTTACTCAAACAATTTTGCCAACGATGCAACAGGTAACCCACCTAGCTGCTGGACTACCTATACGGCAGGGCCAAATGCCAACTTTATCAACGCCAATGTGGTGAATCACACTGGGCCCTATAGTACACCCAATCATTTAGCTATTTATAGCTATGCTCTAGGAAACGACTCTGTAATAAGCATTACTCCGCAGTTTACCACCTTGCCAGCCAAAGACAAGCAAATTTCTTTTTACGCAAAGTCACCTAGTTCAGGTAATGGAATTATTGTAGGGACCTTAAGTTCTCCTACTAATATTGCGAGCTTTTCGCCTGTTGATACCATTATGGTTACCTCCGGTTATGTAGAGTATATTTTATACTTTGATAGTCTATCTGCGTACAATGGGGTAGATGAGTATATTGGGTTAATGCATAATAGTGGTGCTACTTTCTCTACTATTTATGTAGATGACTTTAATTTTGCACCAATTCCTGCATGTCCTAAGCCAACCTCTTTGAGCCTGGTTTCTAAAACTGACACTACAGCCACAATAAGTTATGTAGGCACAGGGGGAGCACATGACATTTTTTGGGGCCCAACAGGTTTTCTTCAAGGGAGCCCCGGCTTAGGTTTGGTAACTAGTAGTAGCAACCCTCATACAATAGATTCACTACTGTATCCAGGCGGTTGTTTTGATGTATATGTTCGAAAAAATTGTGGAGTAAATGGATTATCGGTTTGGGCTGGTCCTTTGACGTTTTGTACCAATTGCGCTACTCAACAAATGCCCTTTTATGAGAGTTTTACTAATTGGCCACTCAATTGCTGGGATACCGTAGGAGGTTCTCGCTATTGGGCTGAGTACACTACATTTGGTGGGCCACCTACTGGTATTGCCGAAGCTAATTTTTGGGGATGGCCAAACCCCAATGATGCCATGCTTACCACAGCGCCAGTAAATATATCAGCGCAAGCTCAAATTAGGTTTCAATGGGCACACCTGTACAACAGTAGCTATCCTGATGACGCGTTAGCAGTAATGGTAGAGAAAAACGGAAGTGGAATATGGGATACTGTTAGATACCTTACAGGACCTACGTTTACTTCGCCAGGTGCTCAAAGTACGGCACCTCCTGTTAGTCAGCCCTTTATCGAAGAAATTATTGTTCTTGATTCTGCAAAGTACACAGGTCATAATGTAAGTGTGAGGTTGTGGGCTATTTCAGATTATGGTCCAGATTTATTTATCGATAATTTTTATGTAGAACAGGTACCATCTTGTATTCCTCCTAGTGCATCGGGTATGGGTGTGGGCTTTGTAAGTTCTAATAGTGCTAATGTGTTTTGGTCTGGTGGTTTAGGAGTTTCTTCTAATATTCAATGGGGAACTGTAGGGTTCACTCCAGGAGCAGGAAATCCGCAAGGGTCCGTACCAGGAAATGATTCTACTTATACTATTACAGGACTAACGGCCAATACAAATTATGAGTTTTATGTACAAGATAGCTGTACAGGTAGTGCAGGTTTAAGTTCGTGGGTTGGTCCATTTGCTTTCCGCACGGCATGTTCACCCTTTACGGCTCCATACACCCAAAGCTTTGACGGCCCATTTTGGGTAGCTGGAAGTAATACTGGAAATAATGATTCTATCGATCCTTGCTGGACGAGAAATCCTGATGGAAGCTCCTTTAGCTATGATTGGTCAGTACTAAATGGTCCTAGTATTTTTGGTACTACTACAGGTCCTGCAACAGATAATAGCGGTACAGGTAATTTCCTTTACACCGAAGTAATATATGGTAGTGCTAATGACATAGCGTACATGATTTCTCCAATTATTGACGTAAGTGGATTGACAGTTCCTTATGTAGAGTTTTATTCGCATAGATGGGGATCTAACCTTGGGAATATGGAGGTACAAGTAAATGATGGTTCAGGATGGACTACCATGATTACTTTAACAGGCCAGGAGCAATCTGGTGCTGCTGATCCGTGGAAAGAAAAAGGTTTTGATATTTCTAGTTTTGGCGATACCATTCAGGTTCGTTTTAAAGCCATCAGCAGTGGTTGCTGTTCAGGTGCGATGGCTATTGATGATTTTGCAGTAAAAGAGGCACCATCATGTCCTACTCTGGCTGGGCAGATGGTAGGGGGAGTTACTGATTCTTCAGCATCATTTACTTGGTTTGCAAGCTCTAGCGCTACTTCGTACGAAATGTGGATTGGTCCTATCGGATTTTATCAAGGTACAGCTACCACCGCTGGGTTTAAGTCTATTCATATGTCCGACAGTGTTTATACGGATACTTTATCAGCAAATACATGTTATGAATATTTGGTTAGAGCTATTTGTGGCCCTGGAGATACAAGCCAATGGTCAGGGCCAATTTCTTGGTGTACACCATGCGTGTCCTTCAATGCACCTTATATTCAAACCTATGATAACTGGCCACTTAGCTGCTGGCAAGTAGATGCCGGTTCTTTTGATTGGGTAAGTTTTACGGGTGGTTATGCTGAGGCTAGTTTCTGGAGTAACTCTACAGGTGAGGCTATTATGATATCTCCAGTGATTAATCTGAATGCCAATGTTGCTCAAGTAGAGTTTGATTGGTCGCACTTGTACAGCTCGAGCTATCCTGATGATCGTTTGGTTGTTATTGTAAATAAGGTAGGTACCACTCTTATGGATACTATTGTAGATATTTCAGGACCTACTACATTCAATGATCCAACAGCTGGAAATTTAACCCCTGGAAATTTCATTAATAGAATTGAGATATTAGATTCAGCTACTTATGCTAATTCGTCTATTCAAGTGCATATGATCGGTATAACAGATTATGGTCCTGATTTATTTATTAATGACTTTAAAGTAAAATACCCGGTAAGCGATGACCTTGCCTTGCTTAGCGGTAAGTTTAGTAAAAAGAGTAAGTGTTTAAGTGCAAGCGATACCGCAATATTTGAGGTTAAGAATGTGCTTGGAAGTACTGTGAATTTTGCCACTAACCCACTTACTATTAATTATAGTGTAATGGGTCCTGTAAATACCACAAGCAGTGTAACTGTAAATACGGGTTCATTATTGGTAGGCGATACCGTTTCGGTTTTAGCTACAAATATTGACTTAAGCACTCCTGGCGTTTATACCATGAATGCATGGTTGTCACCCAATAGTGTGAATTTAGATGCTCTTAATGATACATTGTTATCCAATGTGAATATCACCGTTTATGATGTGTTTGAAGTAAATCCTGATTCTGTGGTAACTATTACTAATACAACAGATACGGTAGTTATGGAAGCGAAGTCACCTTTCTTGAGTGGCGGAACCTTCTTCTTCAGTGAGATCTGTCATTACTATAATTTCGGATCAAATCCAGGAACGATACCTCCGTATTTAACGGCAGATGATTATGTTGAAATTACAGGTGTACCTGGGTCTGATCTTGGTGGAATTACATTTGAGCAATGGAGCACTACGGCTCTTATGAGTTCATACACTTTCCCTCCAGGAACCCTTATTGGTCCAAATGGAACAGCCATTATTATGACTGGCCAAGGTGGTGGAGCATCACAGCCGGCTAACTTTATGTATGATGGTCGTGGTACTTTTACCGGTACTTTCAGCTCAGGAGGGTCTAATGGTCGTATCCTTAAATCAGGAAGCACCATAATAGATGCAGTAGGTTATAACACTACTTATTCTTTCCCTGCTGCTTCAGGAGTCACTGCGGCTGATTGGTCAGGCTTTACAGGATCTACAAGTGGTACAGCAGGTATCAGACTGAATGGTGCAGATAATAATACTGCTTCCAACTGGTCTGTAGTTACTGCAACTAACCCACAGAATGCTCAGGTAATAAATGCGGGTGTAAGCGTTCCTGCCGGAGGTGCCACTACTGGTTTCTCATGGATGCTCAATGGTATGATGTATGACACACTTCCCAAAACGGTAGGTGGTCCTTATTCGCAATCAGGTATTTACAATTATATAGTTACCCTTCCTAGCCCATGCGGTACGTTTACAGATACGGTTACGGTAATTGTAAACTTAGGAGGACTGTGCTTGCCACCTACCACTGTTACTCCTACAGTAGAAGCTTGTGATAGTGTAGTTATTGACTGGACTGGCGCAGCTGATTCAGCCATTGTGAGCTGGGTAGCTACCGGAGGAACACCAACCGGAGGTACGCTTGTAATGGGCGATAGTACTTATACCATTACCGGTACCAGTGCCAATACTACTTACGATGTGTATGTAGCCAATATTTGTAATGGCGACACTGCAGTAGGTGGACCTTATACCTTTAGCACCGGTAATGTAGGCGCACCTGTTGCAGCCTTTACATGGATGTCGCCAGGGTGGAATTTGAGTGTAGACTTTGACGCTAGTACAAGCACAGGAAACGGTAATACCTATACCTGGAAGTTTGGCGATGGAAACACCGGAACTGGTGAAACTCCAACGCATGTGTATGGTACAGGAGGTACTATGACAGTTACCTTAATTGTGAGCAACAGCTGTGGTGTGGATAGCGTTACTACCGTTCTGAATGGTATTAGCCTGCAAGAAGTAGCTCTGGGAGCTTCAGTAGCTATCTTCCCTAATCCTGCTAAGGATGTTGTAAATCTTGAGTTAGAGTTTGAATCAGATGAGGATGTGGTGATTAGTGTGCTTAGTGTAAGCGGAAAACTAATCTTCTCCAAATCTTATGAAACAGGTAGTACGGTTAAAGACCAACTGGATGTATCAAACTTAGCAGATGGAGTGTATATGATTAAAATTGAAACCAGTCGTGGTTCAGTAAATCATAGACTTATCAAAGAGTAAGATTAAATTTTAGAAATCTAATAAAGCCTCCAGTTATTTTGACTGGAGGCTTTTTTTATTTGGCTACACCAAGTGTAAAGAGAGAAACTTTGATGTGAGGGAGTGACTGTAATTTGGTAACACATGCCTCTACCGTGGCTCCAGTAGTTATTACATCATCTATAAGTAAGACATGTTTGTTGTACAATAGCTGGGGTTCTTTTAGCTCAAAAACGGATTCTACATTCAACCATCTTGCAAATCGCGCCTTTTTGGTTTGACTATCGGTATGGGTAGTTCTTATAAGATTATCATCAGAAACGGGAATATTAGAAACAGCGCCCATGCTGCTGGCTATCAACTGGCTTTGATTAAAGCCACGTAAGGCTAGTTTTTTTGGGTGAAGAGGTATTGGGGCTAAAATATCTATATCATCAAAAAAACCGTCTTTAAGTAGCTTTTGGGCCGCCAATGAACCCAGGAGTTCGGCTACTTCTTTTCGTCCTTTGTACTTAAGTGCGTGCATCATGGATTGTACAATACCACCTTTAGAAAAATACAAGAAACTCGTAGCTTTTTGCAAATGACATCGGCCAATAAAAACTTGTTCTACCGCATTGTTTTTTAGTAAATGAAATTGCGTTTGGGGAAGTTCATTAAGGCACTGCAAGCAAAGGGTGCTTTCGTTGGATACCAAAGGTGCCTGGCAGCCTAAACACGAATCGGGATAGAAAAGATCTATAAAATCGTTGAACCAGTACGGAGTATTCATCTAGCAAAGGTTTGGTAAGCTCAATATACAATTTTGCCAAAGGGAATGAAACTAGAAAAACGCCTTGATTTCTATATTGCCAGTATGAATTGGTTTGATGGTGCTACTTACTCTTCCATTATAATTAAAGCTAAGTAGTATGTTTTTCTTTATCGTTTTTTGAAGTGTGAATGTCCAAGTGCCATTTTTACCCGGTTGCAATGCCTGGAGCATTTCGTACCCACTAGGGCTATTTTGCACACCCGTAAAGTCATTTACTATGTAATTCAATACTATTTGTGCTGAAAGTTTTTCGGCTCGGTTTATACCTATATCAAGCCCTACGGTTTTGGCCTTAAGTTTATTATCCGTGTCTCCATTGCTAAGTTCATTTTTCCACTCATAGCGCCCTGTTATCACCAAGCTGCTTTTTGGCTGATAACTTAAGGAGTATACGTTTTCTAGTTTATCAATTAAGAAATTTCGGCTGGTAAAGTTGCTAGAGGAGTTTTGCTTTTCGGCCAATAGTCCTTTTATTTTAAAAAGTAAAGGCTCTACGGGATTTAACCTAAGGTTTAAGGTGTTTTCTTTAACAGCTAGTTGCTCCACACCAAAACTCAGTAAGTTTCTGTTGTCAGTTTGGCGGTAGGTGTAATCAGCGCCAAATACAGATAAGGATCGGTTAAAAAATAAGGTTCCTCTAAAGTTGTTGTTCAGGCCAACTATCAGGCTGTCGTATTCTACTTTTTCAAAAGGATTAATCCGGTTGCCATTGCCTGTCAAAAGTGTTTTTCGGTCCATTTGAAAGTTGAGCAACATGGAAAAGCGATGCAGGATGGCCCTTATGTCTTTTTGAGACTTCCAGGATGAGGGGGCATTTATACTAAGGTTTTGCCCTAGTTTCAATAGGTTGGTTCGTATGTACTCGTTGCTCTGCTGATACACGCGAATATAAGTGGCTAAATCGGGTGTGGGAGCAATTTCGAACTCATCCAGTTCCTTTATGCCATTGCCATTATAATCGGTATAGGTGTAGAGTCCTGTGCCTGCAGGAACTTCTAAATAAAAGTAAGATCGCTTTGGTTCGTTGCCCGATCCCGTTTCGTAAAACGTACTGCTGATAATGCTGTTTTTAGCCAAGCGCTGTATATAGCTCAATCGGGTGTTAATGGTGCGTTCGGTTGGCTCTTCGGTAGGGATGTTTCTTTTTAACATGCGGTAATTTACGTGTACCCCAAGTGTGCTGTTGATGGTAGTTTTATATTGAGATTTTAGTCCGTACACCATCGCTTTTGAGTAGTTGGTAAACTTACCCATCAAGGCAGTGTCGTCCCATCGTTCCAAAAAGCTTAATTCGGTAAAGTTGGCCGTGCTATCACCAAATCCCACAAAACCTTGGTACTGCAAGAAATTATAACTACCGTCTTCAATACTATCATTTGCTAAAAAGTCGCGCTTGTTCCATTCTCCCTCAGAGCGAACTCCCACCCACAATTTTGGCTGAATAAAATGGGTATAAGAAACCTTTTCTCTAAAGAAAACAGATTGACTCAAACTGTCCTTTGTGTTGAGCAAACTCAAGTTGATTTTGGCAAAATCCTTATCAGTTTTTACCATACCGGATATCCTGTTTTTAAAACCCTGGTAGTCTTTAAGCTGTAGCATTTGTGAGGCGTATCCAAAAGCAGACTTCTTTCTGCCGAGACTTAAATCCAGGCCTGCAAGATGAACCTCTTTTTGGTAGAAAGGTGATATGTTCCAATCTCTGCCAAACTCTACATTTCGTAGCCTTTCTACTGATCTATAATTGTCATCATTATAATCATAGGACAGTTCGGTTTTAAGGTCTCCTTGTTTGGTTTTCTTTTTCCAATCATAAGCCAGGGTAAAAGCGGCACCATAATCGTTTTGGTCATCGATATCCGAAAGTGTGTTTATATCATTCTGACTCACAGCAGCCACAGCCTTTATTCCGTGGTTTTCGTTAATCTGCCCTCCCGTTTGTACACTTATCACTTGTAGTTTGGCGGGTGCTTGTAGTTGCTTTATGGGAGCATAGTTTCCTTGAGGTACACCTGCTATTGGGGCCCGCCATTCAAATACCCGCCCGTTGGCAATATTTGACGACTGTACATAATCTCCATTTCCATCGCCTACATAGGCAAAAGAAGCAATATACAATTGCTCTGAGCTATCATTTGAGTACACCAAAATAGAATCTATCCCAAGGCTGTCTTTTAGTTCGTACATCACCAAGCTACTGTTGAAAGCTAAAGGTTGGATAGAAGAAACCTGTGCTTTGGTAGGGTCATCTCCGGCATTTGCAATTTGCTGTTTTTCTTCATCTGTATAGTCTTGTACCAGCGATTGATTTTTACTGTCCTGTTCATTAAAGAATTGTACGGTAGTTTTAAAATTGTTGTTTTGAAAACCACTTTCAGCATACACTACTGTTCGCAAATAGTTTTGTTCTGCGTATTGAAACTCTACTATAATTCGCCTTTCCTTGGTAATGGGTTGCAAAGCGGTAAACGTGATTTCGCCAGCATTATAGTCAATAACGTAATCATTAGTTTGTCCACGTTTCATCAGCACACCATCTATATACACACGTTCAGATCCCGAAATGATAATAATAAATTGTTCGTTGTTATTGCCTTTAAGTTTGTAGGGACCTTGATTTCCTTCAATTCCCATAAATTGATTTCTACTAAATTTTCCTCTCGAAATTCCGGCTTGTAGCTCAATCGGAATTTCACCAGACTGCACTGGTATTTTGCTAAAAATCCCAGCTCCACTTATTCTTTTATCAAATCGTAAAAAAGGATTTTGCGTTTGAGTAATGTTATAGTCGCCAGCTCGCAGCATCCCAAAATCCGGGTTTTCAAGTTCTATGTATACTTTATCAAATTCTTGTAAAGTTTGGGTGTAGCCGTCTGCTTGTATGGGCAAATTATTATCAGTAATGCTGGCTCGTATTTGAGTTCCTTGCCCAAGGTCGCCACTCAACTGTAAGTTAAGGTTACTATTTAGAACCGCGTCTTGGTTATTCCCTACCAAAACACCTCGGCTTATGGAGCCACTAGAGTTTAATCCCGAAAATAATTCGATGGCATTAGGCGAAGAGGAAGCCTCGTAGTTGGGTTTGGTAAGATTGGTTATTTCAGGAATGATGAGTGAAGTGTCCTTGTTGTAATAACTTTTGTTGACGGGCAAATCAAGCACTCTAAAATCAACTAATACCGGAGCAGTAAGTACAGTATCAAGCAAAATGAATGAAACAGGAACGGTATGCAGCTGATACTTTAATGTTATCGGTTCTCCCTGCATATTGGTAAAGTGAACTTGAGAACTAAGTACCGGAAGAGAATCTAAAAAAAGGGAGTCTGTACCAGCCGGCAGACTTAGGGTTTTATCGGGTCCCCATATTTGAGTTTGAGCCACCAGCGAAACCTCTACACAAAGTAGAATCAGAAAAAAGCTAATAGATTTCTTTAAACTCAAATTTGATTTTCAATATTAGCGGGCTAATTTCCACATTTGTTAGCTCACTTGTTAAAACGATATTTCTGATGAAAATTATTTCTTATAACGTAAATGGTATTCGGGCCGCGTTTAAAAAAGGTTTAATGGATTGGCTTAGCGCTGCATCGCCCGATGTACTTTGCATACAAGAAACTAAGGCCCAGCCCGAACAGATAGATCACGAAGAAATAAAACAAGCTGGATATATAGGCTATTATCACAGTGCACAAAAAAAAGGCTATAGCGGTGTGGCAATACTTTGTAAAAAGGAGCCAGATCATGTGGAAATAGGCTGTGGGATAGATTATATAGACAATGAAGGACGTGTGCTGCGTATAGATTATGGTGACCTGTCTATCTTAAGTGTATATGTGCCATCGGGTACCAACCCCGAAAGACAGGGTTTTAAGATGCAGTTTTTGGCCGACTTTCAGGAGTATGTAAACGAATTGAAAAAATCTCGCCCCAATTTGATTATCAGCGGAGACTACAATATTTGTCATAAAGAAATAGATATTCACAATCCAAAGCAAAATGCAAATTCTTCAGGATTTTTACCTGAAGAGCGCGAGTGGGTTACTCAATTTTTGGCCAGTGGATTTACTGATTCTTTTCGTCATCTCAATAAGCAACCACATCACTACAGCTGGTGGAGCTACCGAGCCAATGCCAGAGCTAATAATAAAGGATGGAGGATAGATTACTTAATGACCTCACACAATCTTGAAGAAAAAATAGATAGAGTAGCCATATTGCCCGAGGCCAAACACTCAGATCATTGTCCTGTTTTTCTTGAATTGGCCGTTTGATAGGTTTCCAGAAAATTAGGAAGGCTTAGAATTTTATGAAGTAGCTTATTTTCTACAAAGGATATACTAATAATATTACTTTCAGTTGGTTATAGTAGAAAATAAATTGGATAAAACGTAAGGTTTTTTCGTTTTTCTGTTGTTTCTTTAGTACATCAATTAAATATTAAGCCTTATGAAAAAAATTACTACGCTGAGTATGAACCTGTGGTTTGTATTCGTTTCACTTTTGGCAACATCTCACGGAGCTTTTGCTCAGTTGGATTCAGCCTATTGTGTTTCAGATTCAACTTGGAACATTAGTACGACAACTACCACTTCTACCGTATTGGGATACTGGAGTGGAGTACACGGAGTTTTACCAGACACTTCAACCTTTACTTCCATGGCAATGATTGGTCAGCCATATCCATTTCACACCATAGACTCTGTGGAAGGTGCCTATGTTATCAAAGCAGCGAATAACATTTCCTATTATCACAAAAAACTTATTCTTGACACCCTTTCTGATTTGTCAATACGATTGCGATTGACGGTAGATGATCATGCTGAGGTGTATATCAATGGTGTGCGCTTAGTGGGTATTTACGATACTATTGAGAGTTCCAATTGGCATAACCCTTCTTTTGATGTGATGATAGCAGAGGATGGTACTGTTACCAATGGCTATATGGGTGGTGAAGCCTATGATTCGGTTACTACCGTAGATATGGATAGCCTGTTTAATATTGGTAGCAACGACATTATAGTGGTATGTAGAAATATGGCTACTGCCACCGACAAGGGAGGGTTTTCTTTTAGATTGGATGTTAAAGGAACTTCAGGAGTAGTTACTGTTGGAGAGTTTGTGTCAAAACCAGGGGTGCATAAGAGCACGGTAATTACGCCAACTAACTATAGTGGACACTGGAGTGGTGTGGCTGGAGTATTGCCTCACGATAGTACATTTACAATACCTGCCGTACAAGGGCAGCCTTATTCCTTCCATTCTTTAGATTCAGTGCCAGATGCATGTGTAATCAAAACTGGAAATATGATTACTTATTTCCGTTATGAATTTGACCTTACGTCTAATGATTCTCTAAATGTTCGATTTAGAATGAATGTGGACGATGCAATGGAAATTTATGTGAATGATCACTTTATAGCTCGTGAGGGTACTAATTCTAAGTTAAACTGGAGAGGCCCTAACCATGATATTAAGTTTTCTATGAGTGGAGCAGTGTCAAATGGATTTATGGGTGGTGATGCCTTTGATGCCTATACTAGTGATACTATGAGCAATATTTTTGTGACCGGAACCAACGAAATTATTGTGGTGGTACGCAATCAGAAAAAGTCGGGTGACAAAGGTGGATTCTCTATTAGAATGGACATTGACTCTGACGGTAAGAGTGTAATTGTGAAAAAGAAATCAGCACCAGCCAGCATACTACCGTCTGATAGCAACCCGCTTACTGCTGATTTATACCCTAATCCAACACATGGTACTGTAAACATCCTGATAGATGAGGACACGAACTATGACGTGTATGTATATGATATGAGTGGTAGAGTGGTTAAAACAATGACAGATCAGTACCGTCATGCAGAGTTTGATATTACCGAGTTTGCACAAGGTGTATACTTTGTAAAGGTGATATCCGGTACAAGAACCTATGCCACTAAGGTGATGAAGCAATAAGCTTTAGTAAATAATTACTTGAAGTCCTCCCGTGCAAATGGGGGGACTTTTTTGTTTGAATGAAACCCGAAACAGGTTAAATGTTTTCAATACCTCGGTATTCATAAATTTTGAGAACATGATAGAACAGGACGAAATTGCCCATTACTTTAGTCGAGATAAAAAACCCTTTGAAATGAAGAAAGTCGCTTTAGCCCTATTTGCCTCCTTGATGCTTAGTAGCTGTGTAACCTCTAAAATTCACAACGAACTACAATCAAAATACAATGAAATAGAAAAGGAAAATTCAGATCTGAAAAGCCAAAATGAAACGCTTAAGTCTGATTTGGAAATTGCTCAAGCCGATTTAAAACGTGCCAAAGAGCAATTGAACAAGCTTACTAGAGACAGTGCTAGTAGAGGACAAGCCTATAGAAGTTTGCAAGAAAAATATAGAGAGCTAAATAAGAATTACGAATTTCTACTTGAAAATAATAGTGCTCTACTAGCAAGCAATCAGGCTGAGAATAAGAAGCTTATTGCCAAGTTGGATTTACTTCAAAAAGCGCTGCACGCCAAAGAAGACTCACTGGCTCAAGAGCAACTAAACCTAGATTATTTGAGTAGAGAAATGCAAAAGCGCGAGGCAAGAGTCAACGAGTTAGAATCTTTAATAGCCCAGCGCGATGCTCAGGTAAATGCCGTTAGACAGAAATTGCAAGAGGCACTTTTCAACTTTGAAGGTAAGGGGCTTACGGTAGAAATGCGTGACGGTAAAGTATATGTGTCGCTAGAAAATAGTTTGCTATTTGCCAGCGGAAGCTGGACAATAGATGGAGAAGGAAAGAAAGCTTTGCAGGAATTGGCCAAAGTACTGGCCGAAAATAAAGACCTGAACGTGATGGTAGAAGGACACACGGATAGTGATAAGTTTAATGGAAAAACTGCTGTAAAAGACAATTGGGATTTATCCGTAATGCGAGCCACAGCCATTGTAAAAATCATTACCGAGAATGATGGAGTAGATCCGGCTAAGATAACGGCAGCCGGAAAGAGTGAGTACATTCCGGTATCTGATAACGAAACGGCCGAAGGCAAGGCCAAAAACCGTAGAACAGAGATTATCATCACACCCGACCTTGATAAAATTGTGAAAGTACTAGGGGAGGTGAAGTAACTATTGCAGAGCAAGAATGAGCGAATACCGGAGAGCCGAAACTATTGATGAGTTTGTAGAAAAAATTCACAAGGGAATTGTCGGTTTTTCCACCCTAAGGCAATCATTGGCTGAAAGAGGGATAGAGAATGATGAAATCAATATCATAGTAAAGCAGGTAGACTCTGAGGTTCAGAACTTGATGATAAAAGACGCGGTGCGGAACCGAGGGAAGAATATGTTTATTGGAGGCGTTCTGATTCTAACAGTTGGTTTGATTATCACAATAGGAACATGGATTGGCCTAATAGGAAATGGGCGAGTGTGGGTTTTGGCCTATGGACCCATTTTAGTTGGTTTGCTTTTTACCCTGAAAGGCAGAGCCGATATGAAAAGATAGACTGATAACATGAGATTGTTAATCCAATTAAAGTAGCATTTACATACCAAATTCCGAGTTTTTGCGATATAAGAAATGGCAAAAACTATAGACTATTTCTCTCCTAAAAAACTAAGTGCCTGGCGAAAAGTATCGCTGGCATCGTGGAAACCTACAGGCGATTCATCCTGTTATTGTCTTGAAGATATAACAGTTGACGAATTGCTACATTACTGCAAGGCAACAGGTATTAGCTTTTACAGCTTTTTAATCAAGGCTTTGTCCAGCACCATACAAAAGCATCCTAAAATAAACAGCACTGTAAGGTGGCATCGTATTTATCCACGTAAAAATATTTCAATATTCTTTCACACCATACAGAGCGCAGAGGCTGATGACCTAAGCGGAATTGTAATAAAAGATGCCGAAAAAAGGGATCTGCAAGAATTGAATACAGAGTTCTCTCAAAAGCTTGAATTGGCCAAGCAAGGCATTAACGAATATGTAAATTCAAAAAAAATTATTGGTGCCTTACCAGCATTTTTAACAAAGGCCGTAACTAAGTTTTATGGCTTTTTGGCTTATACTTTTAATTGGAATGCAGGTTTTTTTAAGGCCGAACCAGATGCCTATGGTAGTGTGATGTTAACCTCAGTAGGGGCTATGGGCATCAGCAAGGCTCTTTGTCCGATATCGCCTTATACTCGTGTGCCTATGGTGGTATCGGTGGGTAAAATTGAAGCGCGACCTATTGTAATAGACGAACAAATTGTGATTCGGAAGATGATCACTTTCGGTTTCACGTTTGATCATAGAATTATGGATGGGATTCATTTTGCAGAGTTTTTTGATTGTCTAAAAAATTATGTGCTTAACCCTAATACACTAGTTGGCTATGCGAACTAACATGCACAACATGGCCACTACGCATCCTCATTTGCTTAGGTGGTTTGCTTCTCCAAACCCCAGAATGGTTTTACTGAAGCTACTTCCTTTGATTGCGCTATATGGGTATTTTTTAATAAAGCCTAATTTTCCATTTTGGTCCATTCCTGTATACTTTGGGTTAGGAATCATTACATGGAGTTTTTTTGAATACGCTACCCACCGGTGGGTGTATCACATACACTTCAAGAACAAAAAGCTAAAATGGCTGCTTGAGGCTTTTCATCTGTATCATCATCATAATCTCAAAGATTATCGAGTGCTCAATGCAGGGTTTCTACTTATTTACCCTATTGCCATCTCTTTTTGGTTAGTAGTTTTTCTTTTCACAGGACAGGCGTATACAGCTTCACTTTTTGGGTTGGGCACCTTAACATATTATTTTTTTTACGAAAATGTCCATTACTACATTCATTACAAGAAGTATGATAAAGGATACATGCACATGATTCAGAAATATCATTTGTACCACCATTACAAAAAATGGAATGTCAATTACGGAAATACTGTCACGGTGTGGGACAGGCTGCTAGGAACGTATGACAATGGGTACAAGGATTTGACACTAAGCGCAAATGAAAGCAAAGACTTTATCAGGTATAAACAAAGCAGCAAACTTTAAGCAAACAGGCGCTGGTATATTTCTTCAATCTTACTGCAAGCAATTACTTTGATAGCGTGCTTTCCAGTGTTTAGTTTATTGTGTGAGCTTACAAATATTTGGTCAAAGCCCATTTTTTCTGCTTCGCTTATGCGCTGCTCTACGCGAGGTACCGGGCGTATCTCACCGCTCAGGCCAATCTCTGCAGCAAATACAATTTTGGGTGGTATAGCCACATCTTCATTAGAAGAAAGAATAGCAGCCACCACTGCCAGGTCTAT
This sequence comes from Bacteroidia bacterium, assembly GCA_030427785.1. GTDB lineage: Bacteria > Bacteroidota > Bacteroidia > Flavobacteriales > Schleiferiaceae > Owenweeksia. The sequence goes on from JAUICR010000002.1 coordinate 37,774, forward strand.
AGCTGGGTCATCTACACGAATACCTCCTGTAATATTTAAAAATACGTCCTTGCTGCCTAGGTGAAAACCACATCTTTTTTCGAGCACGGCAAGCAGCATATTTAGTCTGCGGGCGTCAAACCCTGTGGTACTGCGCTGTGGTGTACCATACACAGCACTACTTACCAAGGCTTGTATTTCTATCAACATAGGGCGAACACCTTCTAAAGTTGCTGCTACCGCGCTTCCGCTTAAATCATCATCTTTTCGAGAAAGTAATAATTCACTCGGGTTACTTACTTCCCGTAAGCCCTCCGAAACCATTTCATAGATTCCTAATTCGGCCGTAGAGCCAAATCTATTTTTTTGAGCTCTAAGCAAACGATACACATGGTGTCTATCTCCTTCAAATTGAAGAACAGTGTCTACCATATGTTCCAAAATTTTTGGTCCTGCTATATTCCCGTCTTTGGTAATATGGCCGATTAAAAAAACGGGAGTGTTGGTCTCTTTGGCAAATTGAATAAACTCCGCAGCACATTGCCTTATTTGCGAAACTGAGCCGGGTGAAGATTCAATTAATGCAGAATGTAACGTTTGGATTGAATCCACAACCACCATTTCGGGCTCGGTAGCTTCTATTTGCTTAAAAATATCTTGTGTAGAAGTAGCAGTAAGGATAAAGCAGTTTTCGTTTCTTATGCCAATGCGCTGCGCGCGAAGTTGCACCTGCTGCTCACTTTCTTCACCAGAAATATACAAGCACTTGCGTGTAATGCGAAGAGCTACTTGTAGCATCAAAGTGCTTTTTCCAATACCTGGTTCGCCACCCATTAGGGTAACAGAGCCCTCTATCATTCCACCGCCTAGTACACGGTCAAGCTCTTTGCTTCCTGATTTTATTCTTACTCCTGCTTCTGCCTGAACCGCTCCAATTGGACGGACCCTACTTTTGGTAATACCAGTAGTGTTTGTGTTCTTCCAAGCTACTGCAGTGGATAGATTTTTTTCTACTACCTCTTCTACAATGGTGTTCCATTCATTGCAATGGCTACACTGGCCTAGCCACTTGCTGTGCTGGCTTCCGCAGTTTTGGCAAATAAAAGTTGTCTTTGGTTTTTTGGGAGTAGCCATATTACGCTGGTTTATTTAGCGCGGCTTTTTTTTCTACTCTTATTCGGTGGCGAGCCATAGCAGCAAAAGCAATGGCACCGGCCAGTACAGTCATAATAAGCTGCCCCTCATGCACTAGGGTCGCAAAACTAAGGCCCACTGTAGCCGATATGCCTAAGGCTACCAAGGCCATTTTTACCAAAATGTGATAGCTACCTGCGCCTCCTGGTGTTGGTATTACCATGCCCAATCCTGCCACAATCATTACAAACAAACCACTACTGGGGTCTATATTTTCAGTTTCGGGAAGAGCAAATACACAGATATACACCATCAGGTAATACATAAGCCAAATAAACAAGGTGTGTAGAATAAAAGGCCACTTGCTTTTTAACTTTCCAATAGATTTCAAACCATCTTTAATACCACTCCAAAAATCCTTGATTTTGGCATAAAGAGGTAAATGCATAAAACGATGACGAAGAAAGTACACTGCAAGAATTCCTGAAATTATTATTAAGCCGCCCACTATTTTAAAAGTATGATCGCTTTCGGTTGAATTATTTGCAGTGGCTTCAATATACAGTTCTTGCAATCGATCAAATTCGAGAACGAACGTTAGCAGAATCAACAAAATAAGAACTATAAAATCTACTACTCGCTCAAGTATTACGGTGCCAAAAAGTTTGTTAACGGGAATTTTATCCGATTGGTACAGAGCCGTGCATCGCGCCAATTCACCAGCCCTAGGAACAAACATGTTTAGAAAATAGCCTATTACTACTGCGTGTATGGCTCTCCATGTATTAGGTTTTTCGCCAATGGGCTCTAGTAAAAGTACCCATCGCATGCCACGGCTTACAAATGCTAGGTAGCCCATAGCCATGCTCAGAAAAATAAACTCGTAACGTGCTTTTTTGAGGTCATTTACAAAGCCTTCAATATCAATATCTTTAAAGGCAAAGTAAAAAGACACAACCGCAATACCTACAAAAAGGCTGTACTTAAGTACGTTTTTTAGGGATTTACTCAAAACTAATTGAGGCTATTAGAAATCTCGTTTGGAAAAATAATGGTGGGACGGAATGCCTTGGCTTCCGAAAACTCCATACGAGCATACGAAATGATAATAACTATATCGCCCTTTTGGACTTTACGAGCCGCAGGCCCATTCATAGTTATTTCGCCACTACCTCTTTCGCCAGTTATTACATAGGTGTCTAGTCGTTCACCATTATTGACGTTAACAATAGAAACCTTTTCGCCTTCAATGATGTTGGCAGCTTCCATTAAATCTTCATCTACAGTAATACTTCCGATATAATTTAGGTCAGCACCGGTTATACTTACGCGGTGAATCTTTGACTTTAAAACCTCTATTTGCATGGGGCAAAATTAATCTAAAATAATGATACATTATCGATAAGACGTACACCTGATATGTGGGCGGCAATAAAGATACGGGCGCTTTTTACATCTTCCCAAGAATCTATTTTTTGCAATGTGTCTTCGTTTACAATTTGGACATATTCAATTTCAAGAGCCGAGCCTTCAAAGTTTTGAATGATACTATGTGAAATAGTATCCGGACTGAGTTTTGGCACTTGTAGTTTTGCCCAATTCAAATTTTGAAAAATTAACAAGGCCTTTTTTTGGTCTTCTTGTGATAATAATTGATTGCGACTGCTCAGCGCCAATCCATCTCGATTTCGTTCAACAGGGTGTCCTATTATCTGAATGCCTGGAAATTGATTTTTGCTAATCAGGCGAATTATCTGCAATTGCTGAAAATCTTTTTCTCCAAAGTAGGCTCTTGTAGGTTGCACTATTTCAAAGAATTTTGAAACTACAGTTGCTACGCCATCAAAATGACCTGGTCTGAATTCACCTTCCATCACTTTATCCAAGCCATTGAGGTCAATCAGTTTTGAGCGTACTTCTTTTGGATATAGGTCAGATACCGCAGGCAAAAACAAAATTACGTCCTGTAATTCCTCTAGTTTTTTAATATCCGCATCTACATCTCTTGGGTATTTCTTTAAATCTTCAGGATTGTTAAACTGTGTTGGATTTACAAAAATGCTGATGACTACATGATTGTTTTCCAAAGCAGCATGCTTTACCAATGCTAAATGACCACTATGCAAGGCCCCCATAGTAGGAACAAATCCAACACTTTCGCCATCAGATTTAATCGCATTAAGCTGTTCTGACAGGGCACTACGTGATCGTACTATACGCATTAAAGGCAGGTTAAAACGCGCAAAGCTATTACTATATGTTGAATTAGTGCTAGAATAGTGGTACTTTTGCAAATATTTACCCAAAGAAAAATACCCCTGTATGGACAGTAAAAGGATTCTGTATGTAAGTCAAGAAATTCATCCCTATCTACCTGAAAACGAAATCTCTAAACCCTCTCTAGAACTTCCAAAGAAGATGAACGAAAAGGGACATCAAGTGAGAGTTTTTATGCCCCGATACGGATTGATAAATGAAAGAAGGCACCAGTTACACGAGGTGATTCGATTGAGTGGTATCAATATTATTGTAAATGACATGGATCAGCCTTTAATTATTAAGGTTGCATCTGTTCCTCAGGCTAGAATGCAGGTTTACTTTATTGATAATGAGGAGTTCTTTAAACGCAAAGCCACTTTCTTTGATGAAGAAGGAAATTACTTTGCTGACAATGACTCAAGAGCTATTTTCTTTTGCAGAGGTGTAATAGAAACAGTAAAGAAACTTGGCTGGGCTCCAGATATCATTCACTGTCATGGATGGTTGGCTAGTTTTATGCCTATGTACCTAAAAATGTTCCATTACGATGATCCGCTTTTTGCTGATAGCAAAGTGGTAATGTCTGTGTACGACTCTAAGCCTCATACTATGGCGCCCTCGTTAATAGAAAATTTACAGTTTGACGGTATTAATGGAGAGGATATTAAAAAATATGAGAACGCTACTATAGACGATTTATACGCAGCAGCAGCGAGTTTTTGCGATGCAGCAGTTATAGGTTCAGAAAATGTTGAGCAGAAATTAAAAGATTTAGTGTCTGCTAACGTTAATACCGTTGTCGATTACGCTGGAGAGGGAGATTATGTAGCAAAAGTACATAGCTTATACGAAAGCCTAGTTGAGGAGGAATCAGTAGCCTAGAAGAAGAAAATGACAAAACTTAGTCGAAGATATATAAATCGAGCCATTCTTGTAATGGCTCCTTTTATTTTTGTAGCATGTGAAAAACCCACAGGAGCCTTGGGTTATAGTCAGGTTATAAAATCAGCCGCAGATGTGGAGGTGATGGTTTTCGATAGTATTATAAATTATACACAAGCCCTAGATAGCCTATTGGTAGGAGCGTACGAAACCCAAGCTAGTCTTGGAGGGTACACCGGAAATAAGCTTGTAGGATCAATGACGGATGGACACTTTGGCCGCAATCAGGCCTCCTTTGTATCACAAATGAGCTTAAGCGATATTGATGCTGATTTTGGTAGCAATGCGATAATCGACTCGGTAAGTTTGTATCTAAGTTATACAGGTTCCTATGGTGATACCGCACAACAAATTTCTTTGGAAGTATATGAGCTAGGAGCAGCCCTAAGGCCCAATGGCGTGATAAAAGATGCAGATGGAGTAATAGCGGACAGTGCATTTTATTCTAATTATGTGGCGGTAAGTGGTGAGTTATTGGGTACAAGTCAGTTTATTCCAAGGCCCAACACCCCGATAAGAGTAGAGAATGTGCATACAGATCCTGCTTTAAAAATTGCCCTAGATACGGCCTATTTTCAAAGAAATTTTGCGAATGTAGGTGATGGTAATTTCCCATCTTTTTCTACCAATGAGGAGTTTAGAAAATACTTTAATGGGATTCAGGTAAAAGCTACCAATGTTTCAGGAGCCATATTGTACTTCAATCTCAACTCTGTAAACACTAAATTGGTAATGTACTTTCATAATGATGAGGATAGTACTGCCCAATCTGTAACATTAAATTGTAGGCAAACCAGCAGTGATTTGCCCATTGGTTTTAACATTTTTGAGAATGACTACTCAGGGGGTTATTCAGTAGATTTTGACATCAATAATATTGACGTAATAAATGGAGAGGCACTCACTTATATTCAGGCCATGGGAGGCTTAGTATCAGTGTTCGAAATTCCAAATATTAAGTACCTGGCCGATTCTGCTATTTTGATAAACAAGGCAGAGCTCGTGCTAGCCAAAGAAAGAGGAACTGGTTTGGGAAGTGCTCCGCCACCTGTAATGGAAATAAGAGAATATACAGATGCCGGACCTACTTCGCTTATTGCAGATTTTACTCCAGGAAAACGACTCTCCGGTAATGGTTCGTTCAGAGGATCGGAAGTGAGAGATGGAGAGTACGTGTTTAATATTACGCGTTACATTTTTCAGATAGTAAATGGAGATGTGCCACAAAAATTGGCAATAGTACCTGTGGCAAAAAGTACGGCCGCCAACAGAGTTATTTTACAAGGAGGGGCAGGAAACTCTCCGATTAGTCTTAAAATATATTACACAAAACCGTAGAAATTATGTGTGGAATAGTAGGTTACCTAGGAAATAGAAATGCTGTGCCCATTATTATTAATGGGTTAAAGCGCCTAGAATATAGAGGATATGATAGTGCAGGAATTGCTGTATGGAATCCAGAAAATAGTCTTCAATTAATAAAGTGTCAAGGAAAAGTTTCGGACCTGGAAACCAAGATGGGGACTTCGGTTGCAGAAAGTAGTATAGGAATAGGACATACCAGATGGGCTACCCATGGTGTGCCAAATGATGTAAATGCACATCCTCATTCTTCTAACTCTGGTAACCTTGTGTTGATACACAACGGAATTATAGAAAATTATGCTTCTATTAAAGAAGCTTTAACCGATAGAGGTGTTACGTTTGAGAGTGACACAGATACCGAGGTGCTGGTCAATCTAATTGAGGATATCCAGAATGCTGAAGAAATATCGCTACAAAAAGCCGTTCGTTTGGCGCTAAACCAAGTTGTGGGTGCCTATGCTATTTGCGTATTTGACAAAAATCACCCCGATAAAATAGTAGTTGCTAAAAAAGGAAGCCCCCTTGTGGTGGGAATTGGAGAAGGTGAGTTTTTTATTGCGAGTGATGCTACTCCATTTTTAGATTATACCAAAACTGCAGTATACCTTGAGGATGATGAGATGGCAGTGGTAGAGTTGGGCAAAACCCTGGAGGTGCGTGCCATTAAAAGCAACAAAGCTATCGACCCCTATATACATCAATTAAAAATGGATATTGAGGCGATTGAGAAAGGTGGTTACGATCATTTTATGCTTAAAGAAATATACGAGCAGCCAAAATCTATTAGAGATACTTTGCGTGGGCGATTATTACCAGAGCAGGGTCTTATCAGAATGGGCGGTC
>JAUICR010000205.1 GCA_030427785.1 Bacteroidia bacterium
TACTAGCAATACCAATTTTGTGCTATCGGGGTTATCACCTGCTACAAATTATGATATTTATGTTCGCGACTCCTGTGGAGCTACAGATAAGAGTTTTTGGGTAGGCCCAATTAACGTTACTACACTTTGTGTAAATAGCATGAATGGTACCTATACCTTAAACCAAACGCTACCAAGTAGCGCTACCAATTTAGCCTCCTTTAATGAATTGGAAACCGCCTTAAACACCTGTGGAATAAGTGGCCCCGTAACGGTAAATGTAGTTGCAGGATCAGGCCCTTACAACGAAAAGATTTCAATTTCAAATATTACCGGTAGCTCTAGCACTAATACTGTTACCATTAATGGAAACGGTGAAACCATAGTAGATTCTGGCTCTGGAGGTAACTATGCTATTGTATTGCTAGATGGAGCAGATTATGTAACCATTGATTCCTTAAATATTTTAGGATACGCTTCTTCAAGTCAATTTGCTCTACAGTTTATGAATGGAGCAAATCATAATATTATCCGCAATAGTAGATTGGAAGTGAGGTCAGATGTTACTACTTCTTTAGTTGCCAATGTTGTGTTTAGTAATAGTGCTACATCAAATAGTAGCTATGGCGATAACGGTAACTACAATTTATTGGAGAACAATGAAATTATTGGAGGTTATTATGGAATCCGTCACAATGGTATTAGTTCAACCACTGGTACGGTAGGAAACCAGTTTGTAGGCAATACTATTTCCGATTTTTCGGTATACGGTATTTACAATTACTACCAGGATAGCGTAATCATAAAAAATAACGACATCAACCGATCGAATAGAGGTGGTGTAACTACAGGTTACGCTATTTATAATGGCTATGTAAAAAAGAGCTCAGAAATTAGTGGCAACTGGATTCACAATATGTTTGCTCAGGCTACAGGTAGTACAGGTACTTTTTATGGTATCTACTGCTTTAGCTCAGATGCGGCAGTGGGAGAGGAAGTGATGGTGACAAACAACCTGATTACCAATAATGATAACAGTGGTACTAGTTACTACCTATACAATAGCAGTTCTGATAACTGGAGATATTATCACAATACTGTAGCTCAATTGTCTCCCGGAATATCTGGAACCGGTTCTACTCGAGGTATTTATCATACGAGCTCCGTAACAGGGGTAGAGTATAAAAACAATTTAATCTATCTGGACAGAGGAACAAGCGGTACAAATCATTTAGTGTATACTACCGTAAATACCGGAGCCGATTTTGACAACAATGCCTATTATATGCCACAGGCGGGTACAGGTAGTAATTACTATGGCTATTATTCAGGAAACCACAGCAGCTTTACAGATTGGCAAGCAGCCTCTACAGGAGCTTTTGATCAGAACAGTGCTTCAGGCGATCCATTTTTTGTAGATCCTTCCATAAATGATTACATCCCTAGAGCAGCCTATTTTGATAATATAGGTGCCAATGTGTTGGCAATGGTGGCCACCGATTATAATGGCATGGCCCGTACTATTACTCCTGATCCTGGGGCGTTTGAGTTTAGTCCTCCACTTGGGCCCGACTTGGCTATAACAGGAATTTACAAAGACGGTAATGCATGTGGTACAAGTGCCAACGTATTGGTGCAAGTTATCAATCAAGGAACCGATAGTGTAACTTCATTTACTATGAATTATAGTATAAATGGAGTAGCTGCCACACCAATAGCCCTTACCGGCAAATGGCTCACAGGGGTATACGATACGGTAACTTTGCTGAATATTCCTATTGGTACTACGGTTACTTCAGTGGTAGCCAGTATTTCGGCTGTAAGCCCGGGCTTAGAAACAGACCTTACAAACAATAGCGACTCAATACAGCTTAGAAGTGGAATCAGTGGTACGTTTACCTTGAACTCAGGTATGCCCAACTCTTCTACTAATTATAATTCATTTAGCTCACTTGCCAATGATTTGAATAATTATGGAGTGTGTGGCCCCGTGGTGGTGAATGTAGCCGGAACTTCGGTTACCTATTCAGATCAACTATACCTTACTCAAATAGACGGAGCCTCATCTGTAAATACCATTACCATTAATGGAAATGGCAACACGCTTGATTACGTTTCAACAAATTCATCAAGTAGAGGAACTGTAGTGCTTGACGGAGCTGACTGGGTAACCATAGATAGCCTGAATATAATAGCCTCGGGTACGGGTACTAGCGAGTATGGTGTAGGAATTCAATTTACAAATAGCGCAGACCATAACACCATAAGAAATTGTAATGTAACGGTAGACGCAGTAACGAGCAGTTCTAATTATGCAGGTATCACAATTTCGGGTTCGCTTAGTTCGCCTACTCAGCAAGGAATCTCAGGAAATTACAATACCATAGAAGGAACCATTATTTCTGGAGGTTACTACGGTGTTACTAGCCTGGGTACAAGTACAGATTCAGCTAATAGCAATGCCTTTATTAATTGTTCAATTGAGGATTTTTATTACTACGGAATGTATTTCTGGTATAATGATCACCCCGTAATAGAAGGAAATGAAATTTCAAGGTTGAATAGAACTACCGTTTCTAGTTTTTATGGAATCTATGTGTATTACAGCACATCGGCTCATATTATTGGAAATAAGGTTCATGATCCCTTTGCCACCAATACCACCTCTACTTCTACATTGTACCCCGCCTACTTGTATTACCCCACAGGTACCTCTAGCGATCCTGTGTTGATTACAAATAATTTATTCTACAATTTAGAATCAGATGGTACACTGTACGGTTTGTATATTTCTCAAGGTAGCGAGGTAACAATATTGAACAACACAATGGTTTTGGACGACCCAAATAATGCAAGCACCTCTACATTTACCAATACCAGATTATTATATATAGCTAGCGCTATACCAGGTGGAGTAATAGCTAATAATTTATTCTACATGAATAGAGCTACTGGCGGTACGCCTTACTTAGCGTATATGTCAGGCTCAGTAAGCGAAATGGATTACAACACCTTTTACGGCCCTACCGGAGGTAATACCTTTACTTTTGGTTATTATAATAACAGCGCGGTTACCGATTTTTCTTCTTGGCAAACCACTACTGGTTTAGATGCTAATTCAAATACTGGAAACCCCTATTTTGTAAACGCTGGAACTGGTGATTATCATCCACAGTCAGCATTGCTAGATGCATCAGGAAAAGATTTTTCTCCGTGGGTAACTACAGATATTGATGGAACTTTACGAGGTACGGTACCTGATATAGGAGCCTATGAATTTATGAGCTTACCATGTACAGGTCTTAGTGGTATTGGTGTAACAGCCACAAGCGCTACTAGCGGAACGATAGGTTGGGTTTCTAATCCGGCTGGTGTAACAATAGAGTGGGGGCCAATAGGATATAAACAAGCCTCGCAGGCTCCGGATAGTAGTTTTGCAATTGCCGCCAACGGAAGCTCAGCTTTACTTACTGGATTGACACCTCTTACATGTTATGATTATTACCTGACAATGAATTGTACTTCTACCTTGCCAGGTGCGCCACCAGTTATGGGACCTTATACGGTATGTACTGATTGTCCTGGAGGCCCAATGAGCGGTACTTATACTGTAGGAGGAATACCAGGACCTACAAACTTCCCAACTTTAGATTCGGCCATTACTATGCTGAATGGTTGTGGAATAAATGGTCCGGTAGTAATCAACCTCTCGGGTGGAACTCACAATGGTTTTGTATTGGATGACATTGATGGATCAAGTGCTTTAAATACGATCACCTTCAACGGTTCTACCGTGAATAATGACAGTATAGTAGCAGGACCATCTGCTACTGCCGCGGTAGAACTCAATGGCTCACAGCACATTTTCTTCAACGATTTATACATCGTAAATACATCAGGAAATTATGTAGTATGGATGCACAATGCTACCCAATATATTAGCATAGAAGACTGTTTCTTATTAGGAAACGGAACTACACAGTCTTCAGCTACCGCAGTAGTAGCAGCATCTAGCTCAGCTACTTCGGCTATTACTTATGGCGATAATGCTTCTCATGTAACTATTAAAGGAAGCAGAATTTCAGGAAACTATTATGGAGTGGTAATTAATGGATCGGGTACTACGGCCAAAGCCCGAGGTATTGTAATAGAGGACAATAATTTTGCTAATAACTACTATTATGGAATCAGACTGTACTACACCGATAGCGTTACTGTAAAGGATAATTACATTCCTGGATTTAGAAACGGGTTTAGCTATGGCCTGTATGGCTGGTACACAGATAATTTGCATGTTTCCGAAAATCAATTTTACGGCTGTGGTACTTATGCGTTTTATCTATACTATAGCAATTACTTGGGTCACACACCGGGTAGTAACTCAAGTGTGATCAACAATATGTTTGAGAGTTCGGGTACAGGAGGAATGTACACCTATGGTAATAATGATATTAAGTATTATCATAACTCAGTACAAAGTTCAGGTCTTTATACCTTCTACCTATCCGGTACGGCCAATTCAGTAGATGTAAGGAATAATATATTGGATAACACTGGTACTGGTACAGCCATGTACATTTCAATAGAACCTACGAGCTATATCTTAGATTATAACTTGTATAATTCGGGCGGAAATATTGGCTATGTAGGTGCTACAGGATACGCCTCACTAGCGGCTTGGCAAACAGCCACACCTACCCGAAATGCAAATTCGCTTGAAGGTTCACCAGGATTTATCGCAGCTAATGATTTTCATACCATTAGCACCTTGGTAAATGATACCGGTGATAATTCGGTAGGTGTTCTTATTGATTTGGATAATGATCCAAGGCCGCTACATGTGGGTGGTAAAGTAGATATAGGAGCTGATGAATTTGATCCACCAAACTGTGATCGTCCTGATTCATTATATGTTGTTTCGGTTTCGTCTACTGCTATTGTAGTAGGATGGTCAGGCGGTACCTCTGCACCGTACTACGATGTATCTGCCGGTGTAGGAGGTTATACGGTGGGCAACCCCGCAAATATTACAAGGAATTTAACCACCAATAGCTTTACTATTACCAATCCGGGTCCTAATGTGATATACGATGTGTACATCCGTTCAAAATGTACCGTTACAGATTCTAGTTTTTGGTCAGACAAACTATCTGTAGGACTCCCTACTGTGCCTTGTGATAATTTTGAAGCCTATGAAGTTCGCAATCTTCAAAATCAATCCTCGCTCGTATATGGATGGTCGAATGTAGGCGGTGATGGCGAAATTTCTACCACCTATGCAAGTAGCGGAACCAAATCTATGCACATATATGATAGCGGCCCAAATAACTTTACAGACATGGTGGTGGTAACAGATACTAGTTATACCACGGGTGTGCATAATATTCAGTTTGATTATTACATGCCTGTAGGTAGTGGAGGTTATTACAACATTCTGCACAACTACACGGGTTTAACCAATGTATGGGCTATAGAAGTATATATAGATGCCAACGGTACCGCAGTGGTAAATGCCGGAACCAACAGTAGTGCGATAGCAGGTAGTTACAATATAAATTTAGGAGCATGGAATACCATTGAACATATTATTGATTTGACCAATGATACGGCCTATGTTATTGTAAATGGTGCCAAATCTAATTTTGGCTGGCAATGGTCATGGGGTAGTGCTAATATGGGTGATAGATTTAATGCAGTTAATTTTTATTCTGCTGCCAATCCAAATCAAACACCTAATTACTACATAGATGATTTTTGTATTACACCCTATACACCACCATCTTGTTTTCCACCTACTGCCTTGGCAGTGTCATCTACCAATATCGGTTGTGATAGCGCTGAGGTAAGCTGGGCATCTGTTAGTACTAATCTAAATTCGGTATTAGAGTATGGGCCAACAGGATTTACACCTGGCTCAGGAACCAC
>JAUICR010000206.1 GCA_030427785.1 Bacteroidia bacterium
TGAAGAAACCAATTCCGAAAATTCAGATTATCTAAAGGAATTATTGATTGAGAAAATTCAAAAAGGTGGATCGGAAAGCCTGAATGATTTACTCATTTATGTTCTTATTCAGGAAGAGAATTTTACGGGAGCATTTATACAATTAAAGGCCTTAGATAAACGAAATTCTAGCAACAAAGGCGAGATTTATAGATTGGGTAAGGTGGCTCTTAATAATCAGGAATATGATTTGGCCCAAAAGATTTTTGCCTATGTAATAAAAGCAGGGCCAACTTATCCTTTTTACGAATCGGCCCTTATGATGGACTTAGTGGCCAAACAGGAGAAACTGGAGCTAAATGCTATGGCTAATCGTGACGATTGGAAAGTATTGCAAAGCGAATATTTTAAAGTACAAGAACTACTGAAGGGCAAACCCGAAGTAGGGGAGTTGGCCATAGATCTTGCCAATTTAAGCGCCTTTCAATTGGATGAAACGGATACGGCTGAGGCTATTTTGCAAAAGGTAATTTCTACTGGTATGGTAAGCAATGAAATCATTGCAGAGGCAAAAATTCAGCTGGCTGATATTTACCTGTACACAGGCAATCGCTGGGAGGCTATTTTGCTTTACGGGCAAGCTGAGAAAGCTTTTGAGCAATCGCCTATTGGGCAAGAAGCCAAGTTTAAAAGAGCTAAGGCCGCTTATTATGTGGGTGATTTTATGTGGGCCTTAGGAATTTTTGATGCGCTCAAAACTTCTACCTCTAAGCTAATAGCCAATGATGCTATGCGCTACTCCTTATTGATAAATGACAACATAGCCTTGGACACCAATATGGACGCCATGACTACCTATGCCAGGGCCGACTTGATGTATTACCAGGCAAAGTTGGATTCAGCATTACGATTATTAGATATAATGGAAATTGCCTTTCCTGATCATGTTATTCAAGGGGAGGTTTTGTATTTGAAATCTGAAATCTTGATAAAGCAGAAGAACTTTCAAGAGGCTGCTACTACTTTAGAAACCTTGCTACACTTGTACAAGAAAAATATTTTGGCAGACAATGCCCTTTATGATTTGGCCCAGCTCAATGAATTTCAATTGGCCCAGCCAATAAAAGCGCAGGAGCTATACCAACGATTGTTTATCGAATACCCCGATAGTTTTTTTGCTTCAGATTCTCGAAAAAGATTTAGAGCTTTGAGGGGAGATGCGGTTGTGAACTAGGGGGAGTTAAAGTTATAGGTTAAAAGTGAACAGTATCGATAACTTATAACCTACAACGTAAAACCTATAACATCAACAAAATGTACATATATAACGTAACCGTAAATGTAGAAACCGAAGCCCATGAAGAGTGGCTCACCTGGATGAAAGAAACACATATACCGGATGTGATGGATACGGGTATGTTTTTGAGTAATAGAATGCTCGAGGTGATGGTAGATCATGAAGATGGCATAACCTACTCTATACAATACGAGGTGAAGGATATGGAAACACTAAAGCTGTACCAGCAAATGTATGCGCCTAAGCTGCAGCAAGAGCATAAGGATAAATTTGAAGGGCGCTTTGTTGCCTTCAGAACCTTACTAAGGCTCGAGCATCAGCATAAATCCTAAGTCCATTTATGGAGGCTCCTGAACCAAAGCGATATAGTGTAGCTGAGGCTGGCGAAAAAATCAGACACTTTTGTGCCTATCAGGAGCGCAGCCAATATCAGGTGCGACAACGCTTGTACGAGTATGGTATTTATACTCAGGATGTCAATCAAATTATCGTAGAGCTCATTGAGGAAAATTACCTGAATGAGGAGCGGTTTGCCAAGGCCTTTGTTAGAGGGAAATTCAATATCAAGAAGTGGGGGCGAATTAAAATCAAACAAGCTCTGTATCCTCATAAACTTTCGGATTATATCCTGAAAAAAGCCTTTGCCGAAATAGATGAAGCGGAGTATTTGAAAACGCTCAAATCTGTGATTGAAAAGAAATCACGAGAGGTGAAAATCAAAAACGATTTTGAAAGAAAAGGCAAGATTGCCCATTATGCCATTACTAGAGGTTTTGAACCTGATATGGTTTGGGAAATTATTAAAGCTGACAAGAAATCTTGAATGTACTTTGCTCTATAGGATTTTGTATATCTAACTCCTCTTCGAATTTTTTTCGCTCTTTGCGCCTTTGCTGTAAGGTAAAAAAGGATTGCTTCAACGCGGAGTCACAGAGCTCGCTGAGTAACGCAGAGTTTGGTAAGCTAAAATTACTTAGAGATGAATAGTAGAGTTTGAATAACTTTAATTGCTCCGCGAAATCTTTGCGGCCTTAGCGCCTCTGCGGTGAGGTAACATCAGTGGTTCGAGGTAGAGAAAGGAAAGCTAAGGTTAGAGAGAATTTAGCAAGGAAGCTGTTTTTTGAATCATCTCATCTGAAATATCCAAATGTGTAACAAAGCGCAATTTTCCTTGTCCCATGCCAATTGCCAAAATGTTATTTTCTTTTAGCTTCTCCATAAAGGCTTTTTCGTCCTTGTCGGCTTTCAGGTAAAAAATCACAATATTGGTCTCTACAGGTTCAATACTTTCTACCCAGCTGCATTTCTCTAAAGCATCTTTTAAGTTCTGTGCCTTTTCATGATCTTCTGTCAAACGGCTAATGTGATTTTCTAAAGCATAAATTCCAGCAGCAGCTATAAACCCCGCTTGGCGCATACCACCACCTAGCTTTTTGCGAATTCGTCTTGCTTCAAAAATAAAGTCTTCAGAACCCAGAAGTAGAGACCCCACCGGGCAACCCAGCCCTTTTGACAAACAAATGGAAATAGAATCGAAGGCTTGTCCATAATCTTCCGCTTTTTGGCCTTTGGCTACTAGCGCATTAAAGAGTCTTGCGCCATCTAAATGAAATCCAAGTTTGTGTTTTTTGGCAACAGCCCTGATTTCAGAAATGGTGCTTAAATCATAACAGCTACCGCCACCTTTGTTGCAGGTATTTTCTAAAGAAACCAAACTAGTACGTGCTGCATGTACGTCCATTTTGTTGCCAATATTAGCTTCTACATCTTTGGCGCTCAGCAAGCCTCTTTCGCCTTTTAATAATCGTGCTTGTGCTCCGGCATTAAAAGCCATTCCGCCACCTTCATAATTATAAATATGCGAGTATTCGTGGCAGATAATCTCATCGCCCGGCTGTGTATGTACTTTTATAGCTATCTGATTGGTCATGGTACCGCTTGGGCAAAAAATGGCCTTTTCCATTCCAAACATTTCCGCAGCCATTTCCTCAAGTTTATTAATACTTGGGTCTTCGCCAAAAACATCATCGCCTACCGGTGCGGCCATCATGGCTTGTAGCATTTCCGGGGTAGGGCGGGTAAGGGTATCTGAGCGTAGGTCGATCATGGTTTTTAGTATTGAGTGTTTAGTACAGAGTAATTAGTATTTAGAGTTCTTTGATCTTGTCTTGTCTTAGTTCACTTTCAGTATCACCAGTATTTATAGTGCCAGCGGGTTCAAAGAGCATAACTTTTACTTCTTCAGTAGCTACAGGTTTGTGCAAAACACCTTTGGGGATAATCGCAAATTCGCCCTCTTTTAAGTCCAGGATTTTATCTTCCAATTCAATTTTTAGATTTCCACTGATGACGAGAAACATCTCATCTTCCTCATCGTGTTTGTGCCACACAAATTCTCCTTTCAGTTTGGCAATCTTAACTTCTTGTCCGTTTAATCGGCCCACAATGCGGGGATTCCAATGGTCGCTGAATTGGCCGAACTTTTCTTCGAGATTTACTTTGCTGAGTGCCATGACTTATTCTTTAATCTCCAGCGAATGATAGGTACGGTTCACAATTTTCCATCCTCCCTGAAACTTGTACAAAGCCAGAAAGTCAATGTATTTAGGTGTGCCGCCCTGAGAGAATTCCAATTTTACATTGGCCACCGTTCTTGAAATTTCGATGTTGAGGTATTTTACAGTTACCTGCTCATCGGGAGGCAAAGGGTATTTTCCGCTGGCAATATTGCGCTTCACCATTTCTTTCCAGTCCTGGATAGTTTCTACTACGGTTACATCATTTTCCAACAATCCTATAGATTCAAAATGATCGCTAAAGCTGAGGTCGATAGAGCGCATGTAGCCCACATTAAAGATGCCATCTACATAGGCTTCTTGTATTACTTCTTGTATGGCGGCTATTTCTATTTTTTGGGCTTTGGCCTGAAAAAAACTCAGCGCAAATAGAGTGATTGCAAAAATGTATTTCATGGTTTTACCTTTTGCGAGCTAAGGTAAAGTTTTGCACCATTTGCCGAGTATATTAATCGCTGGAAAGGTTTTACAATGTTTATTGAAGAATGATTTTTTGCCTAAACACTATTCTATCTCCCTCCACCAACTTTAGCATATACAGCCCGGGTGGGGCGTTTTTAAGTTCAATACGGTTTTGAAGGTTTTCAATTGGTGCCGAATAAAACCGCTCTCCGGCCACGTTGTACACCTCGGCCAGCAGGTTTTTGCCTTCTGGTATTTCCAAATAAAAAACTCCATTGTTGGGGTTGGGGTACAGCTCCACGCCTTGCAGGCTGCCCAGCTCCGGTAGGCCTATGCTCTCGCAGCCCGGCTTTTCGCAGCCATATTGATCCACACGCAGCAGCCAGTTCCACCATTTGGCAATATTTGTATCCCGGTTAAGATAGTAGCCACATCCAATAAAACCCGAATCGGGCAGCTCACGGAAATGGGTGAGGTGAGAGAAATCAGCCGTATCGCCAGTCATAAAATAATCGCGGAACCAAATACTGTCCCCATCTTCTGAAAACTTAAAGGCAAAACTGCTGAACTCGTTGAAACGCCTGGTTTCTCCAGCCACCACATAGTTGCCATCTGAAGTGCGCCCGAAGCTGTTGATGCCCCACCAATCCATTTCAAAACCTATGGTTGAGTCTTTTAATATAGCTCCAGCCGGTGTTATTATTCCAAAGCGCAGATGGCCTTTGGTACTGGTCCTGGGCTGTTGGGAAATCAAATGGTCAACATAAGTATAATTTCCATCGCTACGGGGCCGAATCAAGGTGGAGAGGCCTGCCGTGGTCAAAGGGCCTGGGCCTTCTGTCAACCATATCTTTTGACCTGTTTGTCCATCAAAACGGGCCACAACTGTCTTATTCTCAAATTGAAGTACAGGTAAAGGGGAATTTAGCGGATAGTAGCCCTGAGCCCCAACAAGTATGTCACCGTTCGGCAGCACTTCAATATCCCCCCCCCTATAGCCAAAAGGCCGGTTGCGGCCATCTTCTACCTGCGTTTCCCATAGCAGGTTAAACGCTGTATCAAACCTGGCCAGCAACAGGTCATAGTTGTCCTGACCATCATAATAATAGGTATAGCCTGTCAGTACAATAGTGCTGTCGGAATCCCTGGTAAAGAAAAGGGCTTGCGAACTCAATGAATCCTTGTAATTATAATTTAGGGTGTCCAATTTACCCCATTGCCTGTTAAACTTTGTGAAATGGATATAGCTAAAGGATGAGCTATCAAAATTGGACTGGGCCATGATAAACCGATGGGCATTGGCAATGGGCTCTAAACAACCATTGCAAAGTTGTGTGGCCGACACATGATTGTAATAATGGTTTACCGATGGCCTCTTTGGGTTGCCCAGTAAGTCAAACTCAACAATTTGAAGCCGTCCATAATCAGGGTTTGAGTTATTGATAACCACAAGACCTGTGTCGTTTAAGTAGAACTCATGATGATTTCCTCCCCCAAAATCATACTTGGTACTGAAATAGACTTGGGCTGAAGAAAAGATTGGTACGAATGAAAGAAGGGATAAAAGGATTTTCATAAATCTAAAATAAACAAACCGCCCATTACCTATACTGGCGCCAATTTCACAATTCTAGCGA
>JAUICR010000003.1 GCA_030427785.1 Bacteroidia bacterium
GGACGGTATCAATAATGAGGTCAAAACGCCCCATAGCTTTTTCCATTTGAGATTCATCTGTAGATATAATGACTTCATGTGCGCCTAATGCTTTAGCATCTTCAATTTTATTGGTAACCGAGTTTTCTACCTCACTAGGCGAAGCACCCGGGTATACCGTAGTAATAGATACTACAGGCGAACTTATTTCTGGTATCAGCTCATAGTTGAGTTTTGTATAACTAAAAGCTCCTAAACCTAGTAGTATGGTAAATATCACTACCACCATAGTAGGTCGTTTTATGGATGTCTTTACTATCTTCATTTAGAAACCTTTGAAGTGTTGATATTTGTATCTATATCGTGTGACATCAGGCTTTTTTTTTGAAGAGAATATACCGTTGTTCCTTCCTTAAGATTTGTTTGGCCATTTATTACTACCATATCTCCTTCCTTTAGTCCTTGTACTACCACCATTTTATCTTCAAGTATCTCTCCTATTTCTATAGACGCTAGGTGAGCTTTATTATCTACCACTATATACACTTGCGGGTTTTTAACACTACCTACTAGTGCTTCCCTACTTATGAAAAGCTGTTCCACATTATTTTTGAATGAAAATTTTACTTTACCAAACATTCCTGCCCTCAAGGGTTTAGTAGGACTATTTTTTAGTTTTATCTCTACTTCGTACTTCTTGCTATTATCTGCCTTTACTGCTATGGCCGATACGGTGCCTAGGTATTTTTCGCCAGGATAAACGTCTGAACTAATTTCTACTATATCGTTTTCTTTTATCCGAAGAATATTTTCGGCTGTAAGTTTTACACTAAGTTTCAGTTCTGAAACATCCACTATGTCATATAGTTTAGCCTGTTTTGCCAAGTTTGCTCCCTCTTGAAAATAGTCTTCATTTATAGTGCCGCTAGCGGTGGCTTTAATAAAAGACTCATCGTACATCTTTTTGGTGGCTACCAATCGAGACTTTGCATTGGTGTAAGCAATTTTCACTTCATCCAATTGGCGAGTTGTAACTGCTTCCTTTTCGGCAAGGTTCTCAAACCTTGCTAAATCCAATTCTAGTCGTTCGTAGTTTGCTTTGGCTGCATCATAATCTGCTTTAAGGCTGCTATTTTCAACCATTGCCAGAAGATCTCCTTTTTTGACTACCTCTCCTTTATTAATATATTTTTTGGTAACCAAACCCTCGGTTTGCGAAAGCATTGTCAAATCAGTAATTGCTTCTAAACTGCCAAGTGCCTGCACATTTCCTTCGTACACTTGTAGCGTGGCAGGAAGCATTTCTACCGGTATTTGCTCACTTACTTTATTTGCTAAACTGGCTGTTTCTGCCATCTCACTTTTGTTACTCGATAGTTTAAATCCTATCAGAAGTAGAGCTACAATTACTACAGCCCCTGTGGTTATTTTTTTCATCTTTTCTATTAAAATTGATCTATGTATGTGGTTGTTTATTTTGCCAATTGTTGCAACTGTCCCTGTGCTCTCAATAAATCTAGCTCAGCCTGCTTAAACTGCAATACCTGCCGGAAGTAGCTAATTCGTGCCTCTCTCAAAGAAGTTTCAGTTTCTAATAAATCATTAAGAGTAGCTACTTTCTCCTGGTATAACTCCTGAGTTTGATCATACACTTCTTGGGCTAAATCTCTGTTCTCTCTTTGTGTTTCTACAGATTTTAAACTATTGACCAACTGTGCGGAGGCATTTTGAAATTCTAGCTCAACGGTTCGATTTAAATTCTTTAAATCCAAGTCAATCTTATAGATATCTATAGTACTTTGTTGTACACGATTTCTGTTTTGAAAACCTGAAAATATTGGGACACTTAGCCTTACACCTACATTAGTGGTAGGAAACCACACCTCATTATTATCCAGAAAATTAAATTCATTGCGCTGAGCTGACCAACCATGTGAGGCTACAGCAGTTAGCGAAGGATAAAACATGGCTTGGCTGTTCTTTTTGTTAAGAAAACTAAGATCTCTTTGCTTCTCCAATACCTCTATCTGTATAGGTGTTTCCTTTTCATACTCCAATACGCTTAATGACACATCAAGAGTGCCATCCTCAATGACAAAATCAACAGATCTATTCATATCCATACCCACTAATAACTTCAAGTAATTTTTAGCCTGGATGTGCGCTGTTCTTAAAGTCTGTAACTGGGTTTCAAGATTTGAAACATTTACCTTGAGTCGGTTAAACTCAGTTTTAGTCACCAAATTATTTTCGTACTGGTATTTTGTAAGGTTGGCCACTTCTTCCAGCCGTTTTAGGTTGTCTTCAAGGGCTTCAACTTGTGCATTAAGCTCTAGCACTTTATAGTATCCATTTACTACCTCATATATTACATCTTGCTCAGTGTTTATATTAAGTAGCATGTAAAGTTGCTCAGAATTTTTAGCAGCCTTTAAGCCAGTTATAAACCGCTGATCAAAGAGCAATTGAGAAGCTTCAAAATTTCCACCCATTGTGAAATCAGTGCCAAACTTGGCTGGAATCATTTCGCCAGGTTGCCCAATAATTTCACCTGGTAACAATTGGGTGGCAATATTTGGATAGTAATTAAACTGCCCATTTGCCGATACTTGAGGCAGCCCAGCCCCCTTCACTTCTTTTACGTAATAATCAGATTGTTTTTGATCTAAAATAGCCTGCTGTATACTTATGCTGTTTTCTAAGGCAAAGGCTATGGTCTGTTTTAAATTAAACTCTTCTATCGCCTGCGACTTAAGCTGAATAGAGCCAAAAAAGGTGATCACTATAAATGTACACCTGAACATTTTATTCATTTCTTTTTGTTTGTTTTGTTTATTTGATATTATTTAGTTCTGTTATTAAAGAACTATTTAGATAAAAAAATTTATCGTCTACTTTCCTCCCACTTTGCGTATACTTTAGGCATCTCGGTTATTAAATAACGAAGAAAATGTACTACCTCTGATAAACTATTATTGAAATCTACCGTATTTCCAGGTCTTTGGTTGAGCACCTCCTCTAGCATATCCGCTACCAAGTCAAGTCCCTTATAGTTTTGCTTAACTTGATCTTCCCAGTAAATAACATTACTTCTAAAATACCGCTTTCTATCACCTGGTTTAGTTATATAATCTATCTTATTTGCAGAGAGCAAGCTATTAATAGCACTACTAGCGGCACTTTTACTGAGAGACAAAGCCTCTCTAATCTCATCAAAAGTAAGCTCGGTAATGGGCGAAACCAATAATAAGGACATAACGCGAGAAGGAGCCGGTGCCATCCCACTTTTCTCATGCATTACCCCTAATTTCTCAATTAGAATTTTATGCGCTTCTGTTAATTCCATGTTACTATCATTTTTACTATTTCGACTCGGCAAATATAATCAGTATTTTTAGTTCTGCTAATATTGAACTAAAAAAGATTAGAGTTTCGTTTGTCCTGCCGCTTACAATATAAGGAGTTAAAAAACTCTTACATTTGCTACCTTAATTATGATTATTGTCATAATTTTTCTTCCTATAGTTTAACCCCTTTTTTTATTTCCACATCTATGAAAAAATTGATAACCCTTGTTTTAATTGGCACTTGTACTCTTTCGCATAGCCAATCACTAGACGCCTATATCAATGATTCTACCGCTAATACTTTTGTGAGAATCAATACCCTTGGCACCAACGGTGTGTTCAAGCCCAATGACTTAGACTTCAACTTAAACGAAACAAACTCGAGCATGGAGCTATGGGTAGTAAATGAAGGTAACGTAAATAGTGGTGGAAGCACGGTTACATTTTTAAATGCAGGTGAAGCCAATCAAACACACATGATAAGAAAGGATGGCAATGCCTGGCATTTCATGGCTATGCCATCTGCCATTGCTTTTAATGAAGTGGGCGATTGGGCCAATTCTGCAGATATATATAGTGCCAACCGCAGTTCAGTGCCTTTTACAGGACCATCGCTATGGTCAAGCGACATGAGCATATATGG
Organism: Bacteroidia bacterium; assembly: GCA_030427785.1. Classification (GTDB taxonomy): domain Bacteria; phylum Bacteroidota; class Bacteroidia; order Flavobacteriales; family Schleiferiaceae; genus Owenweeksia. Next base: position 3,970 of record JAUICR010000003.1, read on the forward strand.
CGTAATTGGCAACCCTCCTACTTCTCAGTCTAATGGTAGCCATTTAGATATGCTACATCAAAGTCCTTATGGGATGGGAATTGCAAGTGATACGATGAACATTTTTTGGCTTTTTGATGGCCACAATTCTACTATTGTAAAGTATGACTTTGTACAAGACCACGGCCCAGGAAACGATTACCACGGTGATGGAAAAGTGCATTATTATAATGACGTAAACGTATCGCGTATTGCAGGTCTACCTTCTCATTTGGTGTTGGACCAATCCGATAAAATGCTATATATATGTGATAATGGTAATAGCCGAATTCTACGATTGGACTCAAGATCGGGTACCAAGAAAGCCGATATGAACTTTAACCTTGAGTTTCTAGCCGAAAGATGGGAAATGAAGGACGCTGTGGTTGATACCTTAAATACTAACCTTGTTCGCCCATGTGGTATAGATGTATATGGAGACAGAATGGTAGTAAGCGAGAACTTATCTGGCCATATTGTGATTTATGATATTTCAAATACTCCTAATATCACAGAAATAGGGCGCATAAAAGTACCACACCTTCCTCATGACATTAGAGGTGTAAAAGTAGGCCCAAAAGGAAGAATCTGGTATGTAAATTACGATGATAATGGTGTATACTACATCGCAAATTCGGGTGTACTTTCTCTTGATAATCCTACCAATGATGAAACATTTGCTATTTACCCTAACCCCGGAAAAGGTAGTTTTAGTTTATCCATTCGCGATGATTTTAAAGGTTCAATCAACGTCCTTGACATTTCAGGAAAAACTATCTATAGAGCCGCAACCAGCAATACTCAAAGAACATTTGACGTATCGTCAATAGATGCTGGTATGTATTGGATTCAACTAGTAGATGACAAGGGTCGCTTTGTAAGTAGCCAAAAATGGATAAATCTTAACTAAGGATTTATTCAAGTTTAATAAAAAGACAAAGCCCGAATTCTTCAGAATTCGGGCTTTGTCTTTTTACAACTCACCGTTTTAATATTCAACCTTTAGGCTAAGGATAATATTTCTACCCAGGCTAGGTATTCCTCCCCAATTTAGATGATCGCGATAATAGGTATCAAATACGTTATTACATGCTACATCCAAGCTCATAGCTACTTTTTTCAGTTGCTGCTTAACACCTACCGATAAATCGATAAGGGCGTACCCGGGAGTATATTGATCGCCATAATCTGCATTATACTTATTTTGCTCAGCAGCCATTCTTGTTTGTACACCTGCATTAAACTTTTTTAGCATATAGCCAATTCTTGCCTGACCTTGTAGCGGTGGAATGAGCGGTAAATTCATGCTTCCCTCAGTAGCTCTCACATAATTTGCTTTAGCACTTACTAGCCAGTGTTCATTCATGGTATAATGTCCATTTAACTCAGCTCCATAATAGATGGCATTTGGCACATTGTGATACTCACGCACTCCTTTTGCTCCCCACGTCATTGCATCATAATTAGTGTTCAATCCAAAAATATAATCAAAGTACTGCTGTACAAAAACGGTTGCTCGAAGTGCATATTTTGTATCCTTTTTGTCATAACTAAGTTCTAATGAAAGTAACTTTTCTGCCTCCAAATCTGGATTCCCTAAGTAATCATAACCATCTGCCGAATTGAACAAATAAAAGCCATAAAGTTCAGAGGTAGTTGGGGCTCTTTGCCCAAAACTTGCTGCAATACTTGCAGATTGTTTTTTCTTCATCATACGTGTAAATGAAGTGCTCAGCTGTGTAGAAACAAATTTTCTTGGACTACTCATGTCGTACCCCATTCCTTCCCATTGCTTTATTCCAAAACTTTCTTTTATCATAGAGTGCTCAGCATCTACACGCAGTGTGGTATTAATGTGCGACTTTTCAAATTTCCAATGATCAGAAATACCTAAGGCCACAGCATTAAGTCGTGCATCAGGCCAGGTATACATAAACATTAGCGGTTCTGTATCATTATTAGGATACATTGTCATTTCAGCACTTCTAAAGTTTGTATAATACTCAGCAGTAGCCTCTACAGCGTGTTTTCCCTTTTTCCAGTCATATCCATTTAGCACTACACCCGAAGTTCTGCTCCACCCAGGCATATCCATATGCATATAGGTGTCATCACGCTGGGTATCATCCATTTCATGGTAAATGTCATTGTGATAAACTTTTACTTCAAATCTAGAAAAAGGCCCAAGGTCGTTTGCGCTTGAATAGGTAATACCACCAATTACTGCTCTAGCTTGGCTCACATCCATAGGCAATGCGGGATAGCCCACATCTTGTGCTAGATCGTATATAAAATCTAGCTTAATAAATTGACTGTTCTTTAGTCTGTACACAGAATTAAAGGCCCAGTTTTGCTTTTGATTTTGAGAGTGATTAACCACTACACCACCACCCGCCTTGTAGTTGGCGTTTTGGGTATAGGCACCATTTAGTCTCCATGCAATTTTTGAAGAACTGTTTTCCACAAAAAAGGCTGTATTAGTACCGTTGGTGTTTGACATATATTCTTGTACCAATCCAATGTGCCATGGTTGTTTGGTATCAAACGTTGGCCCCTTCATTTCCAAATTTACACTACCAGCTATACCATTGTTTTCACAGCTCGTTTTGCAGGCCGAGGCAAGTTCTGCCGTTTTTAAATTATTAGCCACAATGTAAGAAGTAGAAGGATCCATTCTATCTGTACAGGCGCTATAAATTCGCATTCCTCCAAGCTTTACTTGTACGCGCCCATCGGTTTGTCCTCTATAGCTTATCTCTTGTCCAAATGTTCCTCTCGAAATCAAGGAGATTCCATCAAGCTTTTTAAGCTGTAGCTCCAAAGTATTTTCATTAATGGATGATTGGATAGAGTGTTCGTTGGTCCAGTTGTCAATTACCACCGCGTCCTCTAGTATCATCATGTCAATTTCCACCGTATCGGCTTCGTATTGCTGACCCATTAGAGTACCGGCAACTAGAAAAAACAACAGTGTTGAATTTCTAAGCATCTTTATTATTTTGGGAGTTAAAAAACCAGCGGCTCAATTAGTTGCCGCTGGTTTTTAAAAGAAATTGAGGATTATTTAAGGGTAATATCAAATGCTCCCATATCATCCAGGGTAGCATCTGTATTGTCCATTATAGTAACATTTACCTTCCAGTAGCCTGACATGGTAAAGTTTACTTTTCCTTGATACAATCCATCACCCATACTTACAGGGTGTACATTATTTGGAGAACCATGACCCATCGAAGGCATCTCTGGGTATATTTCTACTTTTAAATCACTTACCGCAGGAAAGCTCATCATGGATGCTCTCTTGTAGATCATTAGCTCAAAATTATTCAAGCCAATCTCTGGGTTCATGGGTTCTTTAAGCGCTACAAAGTAAACCGTAGATGAATCAACATTTGAAATGAAATTGTACAACTTTGATTCTGCTTTAGCCATTACAGTAATGCTAAAACTTGCTGTATCCATCTCCCCTTGATTTGACACCATAACATTAAACATCCACGTGCCACCACCGCTAGGCATAATAAAGGTAGAGGTACCCATATATGCATCCATGGTATTATCATAGGCAGGACTTTCGTAAGGGCAGCTATGCATCATAGTTCCCATATCCATCATAGGCATAAAGCTTACCGTGGCACCCTCTATCATTGTATTGGTGGCCGCATCACTTACACGTACTGCAACATAATTGTATCCTACAAAAGGATCTTCACTCATGTACAAGCTAACGTTCCAGGTATCATTATTTATTTTTTGTGAGCCTAGCAATGTGTACTCACTGAGAGCATCTTTTGGTGGAGTTGTAGTTACTTCATCATCCTTCTCACAAGACATTACAGTAATAGCCATGCTGATAGATAAGGCCATGGCAGCCCATTTATTAAACTTTTTCATTATAAACACTTTTAAATTAAATCGAAATTTTGAAACTGAGAATTACGATTTAAACTTTAGGAGGGTGTTCACATGAGGGTAAATAAGGAGATTTTGGTAAATCAAAATTAGACGATAAAAAATCACTTGCGGATTGAATATCCACACGAGTTAAATCTACCGCTTGATTTTGGTTTTTGAAAAGCCCGAATGTAGGAATTAGAACAGGGGGCTCTAATGAATTATGACTACCCTTATCTAAATTCATAACCTTGGCCAAAAAGCACTTTCCATCGCAGTGCAGCTCCGGTTTATCAATGTTTTCACAAAGCACTTCAGTATAGTACTTGTAATTTACTTGATAATTTAAGGCCACAAAGCTATTGTACATCTGCGCAAAACACAGTAATAAAACAAGGCTAATATGGGTAAAAATGCTTTTCATTATCAGGTACAAAGATACGTCAGGAAATATCGTAAAACATGACATGAATCAGTTTTCGATTTGGTTTCAAGAAAGTTCTTATGTCCTCTTTTCTACAAAATTTAACCCTACACATACAACATAAGAACTATCAAATACATCATAACTATATCATAAGGCTTTGGAAATCACTAAATTTAGCTTCTTAAAAAATCGACACCTATCCTAAAGCTCCATATCATGATCAGTCAATTTTCCAAAGCACACCTTTACCCCTTGCTAAAGCCACAAATAATTTATCGCTTTTCAAGTTGCGTCAGCTTAGTGTTACTAATATCAGTTATGTGTGTAACCACTGCGATGCACGGGCAATCTAGTTCATTACATGACTATGCTATTCTTACAGGTACTGATACTTGCATCTCGGCTACTAATTGCGGATTAAACATAGGGTATTCTAGTACTATTACTGGTGGAAACATTGGGAGTTTTAAGGGGATAACTACTAACGGTAATTTTACCCATGGTGGATCATTGATAGCGAGAGGCCCCGTTTCTATTAATTCGGTCTCGGATGTGCAGGGTGACATTTGGGTTAGTAACCCCACATCACAAACCGGAAGATATTTTTGGGCTGGAGATAGATTTCTACTTGGAGGAAATTTAAATGTAAGTGGACAAATTGAAATTGAAAGCGGTAGTATAAACGGACAAGTAACCCAAAATGTGGGTTATACCTACCGAGGGCCCACTCCTACCGGAGGTTTGCAGCAAGCGGCTGTAAACCCTAATCCCTTACCCGATTTTCCGGCCATCGCTACGCTTCCTGCGTTCGGTACTCAAAATATTGTAAGCTCTTCCACCATTAATCCCGGAGCCTACAAAAAAATGCAACTCATATCTAATGCGACCTTACAATTAGACGGACCTGGCGATTATGTTTTTGAAGACATTAAAAACAGTGGGACCTATAATACCCTGGTTTTCGATTTTAAAAATCAGCCAAATGGAAATTTTAGAATTTACGTACATGGCGATGTTGATTTAGGAAAAATGAATGTGAGTATTATTAATGGAGGCGATGAAAGTAGGATATACATGGAAGTACATGGTACTGGCGCGAGCTCTACTGATGGAAAAACCGCATGGCAATTAGAACAAGGCAATACTGCTGGCGGAGCCTATTCTACATGGCTCGGTACTGTGTGGGCACCAAATGGTTCCATTACTATTTCAGGAATGGGAGGTCAGGCATTGGTTAAAGGGGCTTTGTTCTCAAAAAAATCTGTTAGCCTTGGAAGCAACTTTACCCTAGACTTTGTGCCTTACCTCTTCTGTGGGGCCACAAATAGCATAACAATTAATCCTACTGATAGTATTAGCTGTAACCAAACCACTGTCACTATTCAAGCATCTACTAGTTTAGCTGGAGCTACGCCTAGCTGGACTACTCGTAATGGACATATAGTAAGTGGCGATAGCAGTTTTGCGCCTGTGGTTAGCAAAAGTGCATGGTATGTTCTCACCGTTACCGAATTTGGTGGCTGTAGTTATTCTGATAGTATTTTTGTTGAAGACAATCCGTGTATTGATCCTTATTACCCCTCACCCCCAGGGGGAAAAACTTATGACCTTATTGGCTCCGAATTAAATTCTTTAGGAAATAATAGCTCGTATACAGACTCATTAGGACATATTTATTACATCCAAAACGACAGTGTACTGATAGAAATAATTGCCAGAGTAGGCCAATACAATACCCTTTTGGCTTTGCTTCAAACTCCGCATTATGGCATTACCAACCTCATAAATAATGGCCCAGGATCATTAATAATATCAGGGCTTTTTCCAGTTCAAAACCTGTTGAAACTAGACAGCCTGCCATTACTCATCAATTTTGTTCGACCCCTGTACCCGGCCCTAGTAAGTCGTGGCGTGGCATTAAGCCAAGGAGATGCGGTGATGCAAAATGATTTTGTACGAGGTGGCTACAATGTAAATGGAGAAAATACGCGCATTGGAGTATTATCTGACAGCTACAACACAAAACCGGGAAATCCGGCCCAAACGGACATCAACAACGAAGATCTACCAGGAGCTGGAAACTCAACCTACCCTACCCCTATTACCGTACTAAAAGATTATCCTTATGGTGTAGGAACGGATGAAGGACGGGCCATGTTGCAGATTTTACATGACATAGCACCCAAAGCCGAGCTCTCCTTTCGTACAGGGTACATTAGTCCTGGTGATTTTGCTCAGGGAATTTATGAGTTGCAGAACGATAGTTGTGATATTATTGTAGATGATATCACTTATATCACTGAGCCCTTTTTGCAAGAAGGAATAGTGGCTAAAGCTGTAAATAATGTAAGCGCACAAGGCGTAACCTATATTACGGCAGCAGGAAATTTTGGAAATAAATCTTATGGCGCCACTTTTAGTCCTGCTTCTAGTACTCCGGGTATACCAGGGGTGGCACACGATTTTGGGGGTGGAGATATTTTCCAAAGCATTAGCCTACAGCCCGGCAACTATACGGTGGTACTGCAATGGCAAGATTCTATTTATAGCATTGGCCAAACAAGTACAGGAACCAACAATGACCTTGACATATATCTGACCGATGATTTCGGCAACACGCTTTTCGGATTCAACCGAAATAACCTTGGGGGAGACCCAATCGAAGTTTTGCCCTTTACCGTTAAGCAAGCCACCACCTCCAATTTTTTGATTACAAGATCAGCAGGAAGTCAAAACGTAAATTTCAAATACATCGTTTTCCGGGGTGATATTCAAATCAATGAATACCACAGTGGAAACAGCACAATCGTAGGACATGCCAATGCCAGTGGTGCCATTACTGTTGGGGCAGTGCGCTACACCAATACTCCCACTCATAGTGTGAGCCCTCCACTAGTAGAATCGTTTTCGTCAAAAGGTGGAACTCCTGTAAATGGGGTGGTAATGAACAAGCCAGATATTTGTGGACCCAACGGGGTAAACACCTCGGTATTTTTAGGTGGCCCTGATTTAGAGTCAGACAATTTGCCAAACTTTTTCGGAACCTCAGCTGCAGCCCCACACATTGCAGGCTTGGCCGCTTTACTAAAATCTGCCAGTCAGAAATATGAGTCTAAAGACTTAAGTCCATTGGAGGTAAAAACTCTGATCTCCAATGCCACCTTAGACATGGCCTCTCCAGGCTTCGATTTTGAAACCGGACTTGGTTTTGCTCAAGCAGATCTTGCTCTTAAAACCATGGCTAGCCCCACACCTGTGGCCTATTCATTAAAAATACTGGACACAACTAAAACACCAGGAATAGACACTTTGCAAATAGTGGTGGAGGGAAATTATTTCAATGATAAAACCTTTATTCTGCTTCGAAACGACACCTTAAAGAGCACTTTTGTATCGGATAAAAAAATAGAGGCTATCGTTCCCCCTTTTTCAGGAAACCCCATTCTTCAGGCATATAGCAAACCTTTAAGTTCTTCATTGATTGATGGCGGATTTTCAGACTCATTAAATTTTTACTCACCAGTAAAAAAGCATGTGCAGGTAATAGCTGATTTGAAAACCAAAAAATACAGCGAGGCAATTCCAGGCTTAACCTTTAGTGTATTAATAGATAGTATAGACTTGAGCCTCACCTCGCTTAGCCTAGCTGATTTAGGCCTAGATAGTGTAAAAATGTTTACCACCGCCAATTCGACAAGCAACACTGGGGTGTATCTAATAAGAGCTGAGAGAGACTCATTGGATTTATCAGATCCATTTGACCTTGGGTTATCTGAGCTCTATATTTTTGATTTTATAGATGGTAACCTTTTAATCGAAAAAATGCCTCTTACAATTACCGCTAAAGACACTAGTATAGTGTACGGTCAACAATTAGCCGACTTTCATTTTACCTACAGTTTTCCCGACAGCTTAATTGATCCATCCGAATTAGCCATTTTTTCAGACTCCATCAGTTATTTGCATGAATCGGCCATATCAAACAGACTTGTAGTGGTGGAAGAAAGCGAACGCAGCATTTCTAGTGGAAGGGCATTGGTAAATTCCGATTTGGAGCAGCTCACTTACGTGGCCAGCGGCAGAGCACTGGTAAATGCACGTGCTTTGGTAAATGGTTACCCTTTGGTGAATTATATCAGTACTTCCAAAGACACCACTTGGGTAATAGATGTTTCTTCAGAATCGATAAAAGACTATGTAACTTCACCTGATATTGCTATTACCTACGAAGCTTATCCATTAGTAAATGCCAGAGCACTGGTGAATGCCCTGGCCCTTGTAAACGGGTATGCCCTAGTGAATGGTTATGCCCTTGTAAATGCATATCCCTTGGTAAATGGGTATCCGCTTGTAAATGCCTACCCTTTGGTAAATAGTGTACCTACTAATACTGACAGTAGCGAAGTAGTGGCTATACTTGACGAGGACGATTTGGACAGTACGATTACCGATACCATTATTGAGTTTGAACCCGTAAACCTCATCACCGGCTATGAAGTGGGCGAACACCTCATCGTACCGGCTGCATTTATAAACAGCAATTACAGTATCAGCTACGAACTAGGAAAACTGACGATTCTTCCCGACACATTAGCCGTGCAGCCAGATACTATATTAGCTACCTATGGTGATTCTATTTCTTTCAGCTACCAAGCTACGGGCTTTGAATATTATGATAAGGACAGTGCGATAGTCCAATCCGTATCTGGATATCGGATATTAGATACCGCTATGAATCCTGTACTAAGCAATCACCTTAACGTAGGAAATTATTTTATTCAATTGGATAGTATAAACCTGGGTGATACTTCAAATTATGTAGCGTCACCCAAGTTGGGATGGCTTTCCGTTGAACCAGCACCATTGCTATTGTCTTTTAATGATACTGTACTGTTGAGTTACGGAGAAAGTTTTAGCGCTCGAACTACGATAAATGGATTTAAGTATACTGACGATTATACAAGCGAAATCACTTCTGGTCCTGTTATCAATGTGCTGGATTCAAACTCGGCACTTCAGGACAAATCAATGCTAAACGCGGGCTTTTATAGAATGATAGCCGATAGTATTACAACTAGTTCATCTAACTATAGTTTTAATTATGAAATGGGATATGTAGATGTAAAAAAGTCTCGTCTTACAATTATTGCCAATGATAAACAAAGAGCCTTTGGCGCTCCCAACCCTTTATTGGACTTAAGTGTTTACGGGTTTAATTATCAAGATGGTTTGGCGGACATTACGCCTCCCACTATTAGCACCCTAGCCACCCTTACGAGCCCTCCGGGCAATTATCCAATAGTGTTAAGTGGAGGACTGGCTGATAACTACAACTTCACTTTGATAGATGGCACCTTAACAATTGACGCCAATGCAATTACTGTAATTATTCACGACACGGCCATCTACAAGGGAGATGCTATTCCTAGCTTTAGTTACACCTTGGTAGGATTTGATAAGGCTACAGATAGTATTACCAGCCCTATTCAATTTCAGGTGAGTCATCACGCCCTGAGTATGCCAGGTAGTTATGCAGTTACCGCATCAGGCTTAAGTACTAAGAGTGCAGGAAATAATATAAACTATGTAAGCGCCACTTTGTACGTAAATCCAAAAGGCTATTGGTCTAAAAAGTTGACCGCCAGTCTGGAATGTGTAGAAAAAGACACAAATCACCCATCTGGCTTCGATTATATAGCCTATATCAATTACGAGAATAAAAACCTAACGCCCTTGTATATTTATAAGGGTAGCAACAATTATATCACAAGTACCGGACTACACACTGATGCACCTGAGTTGTTTCCTGCCGGACAAGGCTCATTTGAAATATATTTTGATGGATCTATTTTTAGTTGGGAAACCTATACCTACAGAAATCATCTAAGCCAAAAAACGAGAGTGCGCGCCAGTAAGTGGTCAAGAGCATGTAGTTTGCCAGGCAAAAAATCTTCTGAAGGCTATACATCTGAATCCTCCCAAAATGATGAAGTAGTTTATTACCCAAATCCTACAAGTGGTTTGGTAAACGTGCTTCTTCCCGAATCTTATGCTCGAAATTTTACTGTAAGTATCTATGGATTAAATGGCCAGGTAATCAAAACTGCTGGTTTATCTACAAATGATGCTGGTGAGCTAGCAATAGATATAGGGCACCTCGCCAATGGACTCTATTTTATAAAACTCCAAAATCCATTTGAGAGTCATACTTTTAAAATCACAAAACAATAGATTAACGGTAAGCATCAGTGATAAAAATATCCAACAAATTAAAGCTCGTATCAGTAGTACTAGTATTTGTATTTCTTAATGGAGCTACACTACCAGGGCAAAGCCCTATTGATAGCTTAAAAACTTCGATAAACAGTGCTACTGATGATAGCAACAAAGTCAATCAATTACTGGAGCTAAGCCAAGCCTACTTAGGTTCAAATCCCGAGGAAGCTGTGGCTATAGGACGTAAAGCCAATACCCTGGGTATACAGGTAAATTATCTTAAAGGCTCGGCTTATGCCTTAAAATACATTGGAATTGCCTATTACTATCAAGGAAACTACATTGAAGCCTTAGAAGCATGGCAGGAGGCTTTATTGGTATTTGACTCTATTAATGATAAAACAGGAGTTGCAAATATCCTGAGCAACATTGGAGCTATCTATTACAATGAAGGGGATTACAACAACGCTCTTAACCACTATTTAAGATCCCTTTCTGCCTCAGAGGAGCTAAAAGATACCTTGAGGATTCTTACTGCTTTAAGTAATATAGGTGCCGTATACAATGACAACCCTTTAACTCATGATAAATCCCTCACTTATTCTTTACGTGCACTCGAGTTAAGTGAAAAAATACAAGCCAAAGATGCAATCGCTACAAGTTCGGTAAACATTGGAGAAATTTATCTTGAAAGAAAGGATTACGACAAAGCCCTGGCCTACTTTGAGAAATCTCTAGAAGCAATGGAAGCTGCCGATGGAAAAGTATATACCATGGTAAGTGTTGCCAAAGTATACACCAAAAAAGGAGACTTTGAGACCGCATTCAAATACCTTGATGAAGCATTAGTAATTGCACAAAAATTAAATGCGCTGCCAAACCAAGCGCATATTTATGTAGCCATGGCAAGCACCTATCTGCAAATGTCAAAAATTGACAAATCTCTCCAGGCCTATCGAAAAGCGGCTAGCATAGCGCGGTCTTTAAATTCTCTAAAAGATTTGGAAAAAACCTATGCAGGTATGAAAGGAATTTACTCGCAGCAGGGCCGTTACGATAGTGCTTACAAGTACCAAAGTTTATTAACAGTGGTAGAAGACAGCCTATACAATATTGAGGTGGATAAACTTCTGTCTAATCAAATGTTCAATTTTCAGATTGAAAAAAAGCAGAATGAGATTAATCTTCTTAAAGCGAATGATGAGCTTAAAGATCAGGATATAGTAAAACAAAAGACCATCAGAAATCTGGTGATAGCAGGTTTCTTTTCGGTGATTATCTTCTTAATAATTGCGGTTAACCAAAAGAAAAATCTTAAAAAAGCAAAGGAGCGTAGCGAAAACCTTCTGCTCAATATTCTACCGATGGAAATTGCCGAAGAATTGAAAGAAAGTGGAAAATCGGATGCCCGAGATTTTGATCAGGTAACGGTGCTTTTTACAGATTTTAAAGAGTTTACCGGAGCCGCGCAAGAAATGACCGCTAAAGAATTGGTTGAGGAAATCAATTACTATTTCGAAGCATTTGACAATATCGTGACTAAGTATAAAATAGAAAAAATAAAAACCATTGGAGATGCCTATATGGCGGCCGGTGGAATACCAGTTCCGAGTGAAGATTCGGTGAAAAATGTGGTACTTGCCGCCTTGGAAATGCAGCGCTTTGTGCATGAAAGGCAAGAGGCGCATATTGATAAATACTCAAGCTTATTTAATATGCGGGCAGGTATCCATACAGGACCTGTGGTTGCGGGAATTGTAGGAGTAAAAAAGTTTCAATACGATATGTGGGGCGATACGGTAAATACAGCCAGCCGAATGGAATCATCTGGTGATGTTGGCAAAATCAATATTTCCCATACTACGTTTTTAGCCATTAAAGATGAGCCCGAATTTACATTTGAATACCGAGGTGAAATTGAAGCCAAGGGCAAGGGTAAACTTAAGATGTATTTTGTTCAACTAGCTCAGGTGTAATTTTTATAAAAGTCACAATAATTCGATGGGCTTAATGGTTTAAAACACCAAAACTTAACCTATATGCAAAGTACCTTTACCCACTATTGTGACTCACCTACCGGTATGCTTAGAATTGAAGCCACAATAAGTCATGTTACTTCCATTTATTTTCTGAGTGATGATGATGTTCAAGAACCCAATCCAAACCTTTTGTGCAGGGAGGCAGCCTCTCAATTGAATGCCTTTTTTGAAGGAGGTCTTACCGTTTTTGATTTACCCTTAAGACCAAGCGGAACAGAATTTCAGCATCGCGTGTGGAATCAACTTCACAAAATTCCTTACGGTGAAACTATTTCGTACGGAACTTTAGCCAAACAACTAGGAGACCCCAACCTAGTGCGAGCCGTAGGCGCAGCCAATGGCAAAAATCCAATTGCTATAATTGCACCTTGCCACCGGGTAATTGGCTCTAATGGAAACTTAATAGGCTATGCCGGAGGATTGGAAAGAAAAAACTGGTTGCTCAGTCATGAAAAACGTGCAAGCAAACCCCAGCTCTCCCTCTTTAACAGCTTGTCATAGAATCTGTATTTTTCTATATACAGGCTCCAAATTAGCGGCTTGAAGTTGCATTATATACAGCCCTGGTGCTAATGCAGACACATCTATTCTTTCGTTACTATTAAAGTCAACATTTTTGTAAACCACTTTGCCACTTTGATTGATTAATTGTACTTGAAAAGCACGGTTATCTCCCATAAGCTCCATACCCATCCAATCATTTGCGGGGTTAGGAAAAAGGTCAAAAGTGTAGGTGGAATGTAGTTCATCAAGCCCTATAGTTCCAGTCCCACCCAAAAAACGGGCTGCTGTAATGACCGAAGAACTAGATGAATTTCCGAAGGATGTACCCACAATTACCATTCTACCATTGGGCTGAATACTGGCATCATTGGCATCATCATACCCATTAGCCAAATTTTTGGTTGCTATACCATCATAGCTGAATGATTTGTCAAGCGTACCATCTGTGCGATAGCGCACTAAGGCAAAATCCTTATTCCAAATTCCATCGGCAGAGCCGGCTACCAGAATTTTCCCATCGCCCAATATGGCTACCGAAACTACCGCTACATTACCATCAAGAATTGGAGTGTTTACTTTTCCGTTGGTACCAAAGCTTTGGTCTAATGTGCCGTCATTATTCAAGCGTGCTAAGGCTAACTGATATTGCCCATTGATATACACTGTACCGGCCACAGCAAACTTACCATTGGCATACATGGCCAAATCAGCGCCATCCGCATTATCGCCATAAGGGATTAATGAAATTCCGTTTCCTCCAAAGCTTTGGTCAAATGTTCCGTTAGGAAAAAGACGGGCAACCAATATATTGCGATTACCTTGTGAATAACCCGATCCGGTAAGCAACAAATTGCCCGCATAATCAAGCTCAATTTTATGAAGATTTACACTTGATCCGCTGAGGCTAAATTTTACCAAACTGCTGTCGCCAAAGCTGTAGTCTCTGCTACCATCCGCATTAAAACCCATTAATACACCACTTACTCCTGTGGTTTGAAAATAGGCATAACCCGCTACTACTATCTTACCATTTGGCAATGCTACCAGCGAATTCCAATAAGAACTCCCATACCAACCATCGATATGCACTTCTCCCGAATCTGCAAAGGTGTAGTCCAACGATCCATTGGCATTGAGCCTTGATAGCAAACAACCTGATGATGGCCCAGACCAATAGCGCCCCAGTAATACTATCTTACTATCGGGCTGTACGGTAAGGTCTGTTAATCTTTCATCCGAGTCTCTGTCCACAATTTCGGTGATACCCAAGTTTCCAAAAGTGAGATCAGGGTTTCCATATCTATCCAATTTTACCACCATCATGTCCGTATCAGAGTTTTGTGTAACACCTCCTATCAAGATTTTTTCATCTTGTAAAATATAAACGGAGGTGGCTTCATCATCATAGCTCAAATCCAATAAGTATTTGCCATTTCCATTAAAGGATAAATCAAGTTCGCCCTCTTGAGCCCACAGCTGGGTTAATATTAGTAGCGCTGCTGTAAAAAAAATATACTTCTTCATTTTTTTATTTTTTTATAAATCGTAGGCAGGTGTAAATCCATTCACTTTTTCCCAAAGACAATATTGTGTACCCTGTTTATTAAAAAAGAGGGTGTAGTCAATGGTCCCAATTCGCATATAACACAAGGCCCCGAAGGCTGTAAAAGGTGATTTATTGCCATTTACTTCTAATTCAGAACCCGGTATCACCTTGGCACTGCTCCACCCAAGACTTCCTGACTTGGTATTGTAAATAGCATACTCGTCACCAGCTTTATTAAGCACTATCATTCCGTAGGTCTTGCTATTACTAAGGTTAATAAAGGCCATTCCTCCTATGCCCTGGGCATTAAATGGACATCCACCACCTAAGAAACTACCCATACTTTGAACATTGCCGTAAAAATTGGTACCTCCACCCATTCGGTGAAATCGATTTCCATTAATATCGAAAAAGTAAACATCAGAAGTAGCAGTACTACTGCGGTATACCCCTCCTGCTCCTACCGAGCTTATTTCAATTCCTCCATCACCTAGGTCGCCCAAATAATAAGGGCCTGTAAGGATGTTGTTTTCACTTACCATAAAACGGTTTCCTGCTTTATTAAAAAGTGCAACTCTGTCATTGCGCATATTTACGGCAGCTCCTATGGCCCCAAAGTTTTTTACAATCCCCTCCCAATGCGAAGTAGCTGCGGGCGGTGTATTTCCACTACCTATTGGCACACAATTGGTCACATCATACTTATTGGCCAGCTGAACACTCACCACCCTATTATCATATACACTGCGCACCACATAGCTCAGTGGCTTTCCACTTTTGATGTCGCCTGCACTCGCCAGTTTGTTTACCAAGCTATCCAGCCTGCTTGCATCTACTACAGTGCGAAGCGTAGAAGAAGATTCGCCACCATAAGCAAAAACCTGAATTTTGAGATTACTCAAGGTGCTCAAATAGCTAGCATCTACACTACCTCCACCACTAGAAGCAATGGCGCTAAAAGATCCTGAAATGCCCGCTTCCATATCAAATACAGAAGAAGTAGACTCGATAAGCATATAATAGATTCTACCATAGGTTACATCCGAAATATAGGTAGCAGGATTGTTTGGGGCCACGTACTTTGCCAAATCAGCTGGGGTGACATTTGGCCCAAACAGTTGATCTTTATTAGTAGGAATATCAAAACTCATGGTATAATAGCTTTGATTAAGACGTACCAAATAGGAATTGTAGGAGCTACTGGTATTTAAACTCAAATAGCCTTCAAGCTCCAAAAATGCATTTTCATAGTCGGCCTCTACCTCCAGCGCAAACTGCTTTCTACTCTGCACATTTTTATAAGTAAAGTTAAAATTAGCTGGAACTACCCCCGATGCATTACTGATAATTTGATTCATGGCATTAGACACCGAACTTTTAGAAACCACAGGAACTGTAAAAAACGATTTGGTATTTCCATCAATGATATCATAAGAAATGGTACCCCCTGCTCTATCCACAGCTATCACATCCGGTGTAGCTTGGCGCAATGAAGCCCCTTGTAGTAAACTACCTGGATAAATTACATTAGCATTGGGGTTGAACATCGGAAAACCGCTTCCTCCCCCCGATCCTGTTTTGGCATCGTAGGTAGTAGTAGTGCATTTCCACCTCTGGCCATCTTCTGTTTTGGTGGTAGAGGAAGAATCTTCTATCGTAGTAGATTTTACTACCGGAGCAAAACCTCCACCACTCTCTATCACTTTGTCAAAAGTATTGGCATTGGTAGGGCTGGCAACTTCATCTTTTTTACATTGTACAGATACAATGACACTGCAAAAAAGCAAGTAGATTATTTGTTTTGTCTTCATGGTTATACGTTTAGCCACAAAGATGGACGAGTAGGCCCGTAGCACCAATAAAATAGGGTAGACAAAGGGTAGACATCCCTTAATTTTTACATCTTGAGGATATAATTCTGCATGTTTTCTTCTGACTCGAGATTCATCTTTTTTCTCAATCTATATCTCGCTTTTTTCAATCCACTATCTGATATGTGCAGAATACTGGCAATCTCTTTATTCGAAAAGCTCATTCGCATTAAGGCTATCAAGCGCATATCATTGGCGGTAAGGGCCGGAAACTGCAATCTTATTTTTTCTAAAAAGCTTGGATGTACGTCTTCAAAAATTCGCATGAATTTATCCCAATCTCCTGTTTTGTTCTCTGCGCGATCTACACGCATAATAAGCTGGTTCATGGCAGTGTTTTCCTCAGCCCGCTCCGAAATCTCGCTGAGTTGGTTTTTGAATGAGTGAAGCATTTCGTTCTTTTCGGCCATTACTAAGGCTTGTGATGTCAATTCGCGCTTTTTGTTGTCAAGCTCTGATTGTAGTCGCTCCTCTATTAGTTGCTTGGCCCTTATTTCTGCTTGGTATGTTTTCTCCTTTTCTTCATTTAGCTTTTTAGTATGCTTAAGCATTCCTCGCTGGCGACTAATGATTCCGATAGCAACAATAAGGACAATAGATAAACCCAATGCTATGGCCACGTATTTTATATACTGCGCTCTTTGTTTTTGTTCTAATAGATCAATCTTGATTTTACCAGCTGCTATTTGCTCCTCCTTCAATTCTGATTTGTACTGTTCTTTCAGCGCATCCAATTGGTGCTCTTTGGCAATAGAAAACAGGCTATCCGAAACTGCAGCATGCTTTAGATAATACTTAATAGCCGAATCCAATTGCCCTGTATTTTCATACGAAATGGCCAAATCATATAAGGCATTAGCCAACTCCTCATTAAAGCCCAATTGTGTATGCAGCTGATATGATTTTAAGGCATACCTTAATGATTGTGCATTGTCTCCCTCGGTATCATAAATACGTGATAAATACTCAAAGTTGTACGCCAATTGAGCCAAAAAACTTTGCCCTTTGTCCAAATCAATAGAACGATTAAAATATCTAATAGCATCTTCCGAATTACCAAGTATAAAATGCGCTCTGCCTATTTGGGCTAAAGTGTTCATCTGTAGGTACAAATCATTTTCCCCTTCATATATTTTCAAAACCTCAGCTAAAAGCACCAGTGCTGTATCAGGTCTGCCTACATATATTAGGTCGTTGGCCATATTTAGAGTGCTGTACGCGTAATCGTGAATTCTACCCAATGATTTAAAAATCTGAGATGCCTGCTTATTATAGAGAATAGCTTCCTCTGGCTCACCGGTAACCGCCAGCAGACTTGCAATTTCTGACTGTACTTTGGCTATTGATTTTTGATCGTTAAGGCTTTTATGCATCCCTATAGATGCTACATAATCATCCATAGCCTGTGGATAATTACCCAGCTCTTTTTCTATCTGGCCTTTATTGCTGGTGTACTTTGCAATGAGCGATTGATCCTCTAAACCTTTAGCTAATGCTAAGGCATTATTTATATAAATAAGCGATGAATCTAAATCGCCCTTAAAAAGATAAATAGCAGACATCCTTGCTTGGGCCTCAGCCATAGATACAGAACCTTCTTCACTTAATCTTATAGCACCTCTTGTAAGTAATACCCCGTATTCAAAATATCCCCGTTTGCTAAACTTTACGGCATTATACATTAATAACTCATACACAGAATCTTTTGCTGACTGCCTGTCTATTAAGCTTAATTTTTTTCGCAAGTTCTGGTCACATTCCACACTGTCTTGCTCAAGGCAGGTCATGGTTTCTTGTAATAGTTGCTCCGATACTTGCGCATGTATCTGCACAAATGCAATGAGGGAAAACAGGAAAACGTAAATGGAATTTCTAATCATGTAAATTAAAAAGGGCTTCTAAACGAAGTTAACTATTATGATAAAGAGAATAGTGGGCAGTGTTAATTTCAAATATGAAAAAAGCTTGAGTAGGAACAAAAAGAACGATATTACTCAGGTTCTTCTAATTCCTGTTGAATCTCGTCTACTCATAGCCTAAATTTACCCAAAACGAAACTTTTTCTTCTTTTGCTTATTTTGCCGTAAAATGAAAAGAATTCTTGTAACAGGTGCCACCGGAAATATAGGTGCAGAGGTTGTTCATTATCTATGTCAATTAGCTGAATCGGCTGAAATTATTGCGGCAGTTCGCAAAATTGATAAAGCCCAAAAAAGGTTTTCACAATACTCGAAGTTAGTTTATAGGCGTTTCGATTTTGGAAATCAGGATTCTTTTCAGGGTGCTTTTAATGAAATTGACATCCTCTTTTTGTTACGTCCTCCACATATTGCAGACGTTGAAAAATACTTTAAACCACTTTTGCTGGCAGCAAAAACAAGTGGGATTGAGAAAATAGTTTTCTTATCGGTACAAGGAGCCGAAAAAAGCAAAGTAATCCCACACAACAAAATTGAACGGTTAATAAAATCATTGGGGTTTGCCCACATTTTTGTCCGCCCAAGTTACTTTATGCAGAACTTGAGCACCACCTTACTGCCTGAAATACATACATCTCAAACCATTACGCTTCCTTCGGGCAAGGCCAAATTTAACTGGGTACATGTAGGCAATATAGGTGAGGCCGCAGCGGTATTACTACTCTCATTTGATACGTATCAAAATCAAGCCTATGAAATAACCGGTACGGAAAACAAAAGCTTTGAAGAGGTAACTTCATTGATGAGTGAAATTATAGGAAGCCCTTTCTACTTCAAAAGTATAAACCCTATTAGTTTCTATTTCAGAAAAAGAAAAGAGGGATTACAGAGCGATTTTGCCTTGGTGATGACCATGCTACACTTTTTGCCACGATTACAAGACGAACCTGAAATTTCTACCAATTATACAATGCTTACAGGTAAAAACCCTACCAGCCTGCGAGAGTTTATAGAAAGTGAAAAAAACGCTTTTCTGCCCTAGGATTACACATGAGTTACTCCACACTATTAATTCCTCTTTCCTGCTATGAAGCAGAAAAAGGTACCTAATGAGCTCCTATTTCAAATTACCTATTGCTTTCAACTGGTTCACCTCATTTCTCAATTTCTCAATTTCCTCTTGTTGCTCCTGTATAGCTTTTATCAGTACAGGAATCAAATCAGAGTAGTACACGCCTAATCGTTCATTCTCCACTTTTGACAATGACTCATCTTCTTCACTAACTTCAAAATCAAAAGTCTTTACCACTTCGGGTATTTCCAACAACAATTCCTGAGCTATTAGCCCCAATTTATCGCCTTGCTCAGGTTTGGTACTCCATTGATACACCACAGGGTGCAACGCCATTATATTTTTTAATCCATAAGGTAAATCGCGGATATTGGTTTTATCACGTCTGTCAGATGTATTAATCGTACCATTTGTAGCGTACACATCATCCCACCTCAAACCACTTGTACCTATATCATAAATATTATCAGAAGAAGGTCTGAGGTCTCCACGTACTTCAATCTCGCTAGTTCCACCATCCTCAAAATACTCCACAGTTTGAAACCTTACTCTCCCGTTTACTTGCAAAGCATCAAGAGGTACAGTAGTTCCAATACCCACATTCCCATTTTTTCTAACTGTAATAGCATTTGCTCTACTAGCTGGGCCGGTACCAATTCCTACTTCAAAAATAGGATCGGAGTTAACCCAGGTAGTTGCGCTCCCGCCTCCTACATTGTACCTCCCTACTGCCATAGATGCGTACGATTGGGCACGTACTGCATTACCAAGAGCGACAGAGTAAATGGCTTGTGCTTCGGCAAAATAACCAGCTGCAAAACTGTAATTGGCTTCGGCATCGGTGCTGTAACCTAAAGCCGTAGAACCCAGTGCATCAGCATCGGTATTGAAGCCCATCGCGGTAGAATACTGTCCATCTGCATTAGAAAAGAAACCTGATGCAAAGGCATAACTGTTACTTGCTTCAGTATCACGGCCCATTGCAGTGGCTCCAAAACCTTGGGCTCTGGTATTTAATCCAGACGCGAAGGAGTATAAGCCCATACTATCAGGATGCCAATAGTTGGCCGCAGCACCTATAGCCACGGTACCCACCCTAAATGAATGTTTTCTTGGTAACCATAGCAGTTTGTCTCCTGCTCCAATGGTATCGGTTCCAAATAACACAGCGCCATCATTCTTTACATGCAGGGCTGTTTTTGGTGAAATTCCAACCCCTAAGCCTAGACGGCCATCTCCGGTAAGCGACATTAAATCACCACTGGTACCATTCCAAAAATTTAAGCGATCATTTATGTTATTGGTTGCTATATATGCTGCAATCGTCCAGTAGTTAGAGCCATTATTATTATCAAAGTTTATACGAGAATAATCATTACCATTTTCGTGAAGGTGAATATGTGGATCGGATAAAGAACTATTTTGAGATACCTCCAGTTTGGCTGATGGAGAACTAGTTCCTATTCCCACATCTCCAGCATTGTAATAGGCATCAGAACCTGATAAATTCCAAACACTACTTCCTGCGTTATCAGCTGCAGGAGCCCAATTGCTCCCATTCCATTTTAATACCTCTCCACTAGTGGCGCTCATCTGATCCACCTTAGCGGCAGTAACAGCCCCATTGGCAATTTGGGCCGTATTCACTGCATTATTGGCAATCTTAGCATTGGTCACAGCATTGTTCTGAATTTCACTGGTAGCAATTGAAGTCCCTAAATCAGCAGAAATTTGATTGGAGCCGCTTATCGCTATTCCCGTTCCAGCCGTATAATTGGCTGAGCTGTCTGATTGTGGAATCCAATTTGTGCCATCCCATTTTAAAATCTGTCCTATGGCAGGTGTTCCAGCCACATTGGTCAAATCCGCCATTTGCATATCCGAAACCTTTTTGGCATTTAATGCATAAGGCACACTAAGCAACTGGGTTGTACCCATACTCACATAGTTGCTACCTCCATTGGCGTCAAGAGCCACCTCAATAAAATATTGATTTGTACTCCAATCGATACCGTTAAACAAACCTGAAAAAACAGCACCATCTCCAATTACGAGATTTGCCAAACCAAAATCATTGGTTGTGGCACTATGATCCTCTACATAGCTCAAAGGGCCTGAGGCACTACCAGCATGAATACTGATACGAAATGCCACACTTTGATTAGCAATGGGTACACCCGCATTATCTCTTACTACAGTTTGATATTGAAATTTTTCGGGAGCCTGGGCTTGTGTACTAATACTAAGTACTAAGATTATTATTGTGAATAGTAATTTTTTCATGGCTACTGGGTTTTTATGATTGAAAAGGTTTGAAATATGGAGTTAGAAAAATTGAGGCTTAAGAAATAAGTGCCTTCCGCAAGGTTTGCTACATTGAGTTTTTCTTCAGCGCAAAGCATCTTCTTTTGCAGTACTAGCTTACCATCAGTTGCATATAGGTTTATCCAAACATCATCACCCAAATTGCTGGTTTCAATATGTAAATCTTGCACCACTGGGTTGGGGTACACCTTAATACCTGACTCAATAAACAACTCACCAATTGAAATAACCTGAAGCTTGGTTTGATGAAAACCTTGTGTAAGCGTATTGGTGGAATTAGAGTGGGTAGCTATTACCGGTTCGCCAATGGTAAAGCTTACTTGATGGGTGGCATTAGAAAAATGTCCACCTGCCGATGATACCACTTGTAATGATGCCGATTGGGCGTGTACTCCTATACATAAATGCACGAAACAGCCCATGAGGAAAAACTTCTTCATGATTTCTTATTTTAAAAATTAACTCGGTTCGAAAATGAGCTGTGCGCGAGATGAGATGGAGCGGATTGGAAACTTTAATCTTTCCAATTATCTGATTTCTAAATGTACTAATTATATGTAAGTTATCGATACAGAGCCACTCATGTTATTTCCCCTCATAAGATTACTAATTTGCAGTAGAAAGTAATTTTCCTCATAAGTATGTTTGGAGTTTGGAGTTTTTTCATAACAGCTCCCACTGCATGGCCAGTGAAAAATAAAGAGATACATAGAATTTAGTATTTTGGAGCTACCAGAATTTGGTGTTTCTTTCAATTCTTTTTGCCTAATCAAACACATTATTAGCCTATATAAGCGAATCATACGATATGAAAACAACTCCCGAACACAATGATCGAATGGCAAAAATGACCTTCGCCTCGGTGTATCCACACTATCTATCTAAAGTAGAAAGTAAGGGCCGCACAATAGACGAATTGCATCAAGTGATAGAATGGCTCACGGGATTTGATGCTAAAAAACTGCAGGAACTCATAGATGAGAAAGTAACCTTTGAAACATTTTTTAAAAGAGCAACTGTAAATCCCAATGCGCCCTTAATAAAAGGTGTTATTTGTGGCTATAGGATAGAAGAAATTGAAAACCAATTAACGAAGGAAGTTAGATACCTAGACAAATTGGTGGACGAATTGGCAAAGGGTCGAAAGATGGATAAGATATTGAGGTAATAAACAACCCAGACATTATGGCTAAAACAAAAACCACCACTACAGGAGAAAGTGTGGTAGATTTTATTAACACTACGGTGGATAGTGAATTGAAAAAAGCTGACAGTTTTCAGCTTATTGAACTAATGCGAAAATGGTCTGACTCCGAACCCAAAATGTGGGGACCAACCATTATCGGGTTTGGCACTTACCATTACAAATATGCTAGCGGACATGAGGGCGATGCTCCTTTACTGGGCTTTTCTCCACGAAAAGCAGCGTTTTCGCTCTATGTTTATTCTGATACAGATAAAAGTAAATCATTACTTGCGGATCTTGGAAAATTCAAAATGGGCAAAGCCTGTATTTATGTGAAAAAACTCTCAGATATAAATCTTTCAGTTTTAGAAGAATTATGTCGTGAATCCATTAAGTACATAGATGAGCATCACGAATGTTCGTGCCGGGCAAAATAAGTGCTCCACTGCAATAATACCAACGCTGCCATTGGTCGTTTTTGCGACCTCGGTAAATTATGGTATTAACGGACTAAAGCTTTGTACACTTTGATCCATTAAAACAAGAGAAAACTTGTATCGTAGCCACCTGTATCACGGCTGAGGCAAACGGCATTGGAGGTTTCTCAAAAGGTGGAACCGGTAAAAAGAATACTCTCATCAAAAAAATGTACTATCAGAAAGAGTAAATTCACCTATATCTATATTATCAAGATAAAGGCACTACATAAGAACAGTGATTTCAACACGATTTAGAATATGAAAAAAATCCTGCTAACAGGTGCCACAGGCGCTATAGGGGCGGAAGTTCTGAAACAATTGCACGCCAGCAATCACTATAGCATTACTGTTTTAGTTCGCGATTCTAAGAAAACCAGAAAGACTTTAAAACCATTTGACCAAAAAATCAATGTGATGTACGGAGATATCACAAATCGTGATCTCGTAAATAAAGCCGTAAAAAATCAGGATGTAGTAATTCATCTTGCGGCTATTATTCCAACTGTGGAAAATAATAACCATGAACTAGTGAATCGTGTAAATGTAGGCGGCACCGATAATATAGTGAGAAGCATGGAGGCCGAATGCCCAAAGGCATTTTTATTATTTAGTTCATCAATAGCCATTTACGGAGATCGTATCAAAAATCCCGACATCAGATTGAGTGACCCGCCTCACGGACTGGATCACGATAATTACTCAAGAACAAAGGTGGATGCAGAAGAAATTATTAAGTCTAGTAAACTGAATTGGTGTATCCTCAGGCTCACGGCCATTATGGGAATTGGAAATCACAAGATCTCGGGAATTATGTTTGATGTTCCCTTAGAAACGCCCCTCGAAATTGCTACTGTTCGTGATACCGCTAGAGCCTTTGTAAATTCAATTGAGCATAAGGCAAAATTGACGGGTAGAATTTTTAACCTTGGAGGAGGAGCAAATTGCCGGATATCGTACTTCGATTTCTTGTCAAGAGCCTTTTATGCATTCGGCTTAGGAAAGCTTAACTTCCCAAATTATGCCTTTGCAAAGCAAAACTTCCATTGCGGACATTATATTGACGGAGACGAACTAGAAGCTATTATTCACTTCAGATCAGATGATATAGAATCTTATTTCACACGATTTGATGAATCAGTACCAAGGATTCAGCGCATTGCTACCATCCCTTTTGCTGGGATTATTAAGTGGTTTCTACTTAAACTTTCTGCGCCTTATAAAGCTTATAAAAAAGGTGATCATGATAAAATAAAATTCTTTTTTGGTACCATCGAACAATGAAAATAGAAAGTTTTACGCTACTTAATTACATATGGATTGGAATTGCGATAATTACTTTCTTAGCCCTCGTAATTTTCAACATACGCGCTCCATACGGTAGACATGCTACCGAAAAATGGGGTAAAATGATTTCCAATCGCTGGGGATGGTTCTGGATGGAAATTCCGGCTTTTCTCCTTTTTCCTATCCTAGTATTAATAGGGCCTCGCGAAAAGGATTGGTTCACCTGGCTCCTAGTTGGCCTTTGGACGCTGCATTACTTTAATAGAACCATAGTTTTTCCCTTTCGATTGCGAACTCGTGGTAAGAAAATGCCGCTGACTATAGTTTTTAGTGCCTTATTCTTTAATGGAGTTAATGGATTCTTAAACGGTTATTACCTCGGCTATTTAGCTCCCAAAGATCAAACAGGGATTACGATAAACATTGCTGTTGGCCTCCTCCTTTTCTTTGCTGGGATGTATATCAATCATGAATCGGATTCACGATTAATCGCCCTTAGAAAGGGTAAGGTAGGCTACTCAATTCCACATGGGTGGTTATTTAGGTGGATTTCATGTCCTAATCATTTTGGTGAAATTGTTGAATGGATTGGATTCGCAATAATTGCCTGGAGTTTGCCCGCTACAACTTTTGCCGTGTGGACTTTCTGTAATTTGGTTCCTCGAGCCCTGAACCATCATGATTGGTATCACGAGAACTTTGAAGAATACCCAAAAAACAGAAAAGCTGTGATTCCTTGGATTTGGTAATCGATGACTTGAAAGAACATTCTATATTTACCTTTCAAGATTTAAGCTCATACTGTTATGCGAAAAGTAATTATCCTTATTCTAATCATTCTAAATGCCATGGTGCTCTTGGGGCAAATATGGCCCGAAGGAACTCCTCCCTTTGCACGTACTGTTAATATTGTTTTTTTGGTGGCTTGTCTGGTGTATTTAGTTTTTAACCTTGGCCGTACCAACAATAAAAAGGACAACAAAGCGAGCTAGTTTGACCTCTATTTATTGATGAAAATTGAATACACCATCAGCGAGGATGACTTTTTAGCATTTCAGCTCTTTACTTCATCTCAGTCAGAGAGAATCAATAAAAAGAAAAAGAAGGGGCGGATTTTCTTAACGCTTACGTCTTTGGCTATTGCCATGTATTTCTTCTTCATTCACAGCATCCTTGTCGCAGTTTACTGTTTGATTATTTCCATTTTCTGTGCGCTGTTTTACCCAAAGTACTTTATATGGCGATATAAGAAACATTACCAAAATTTTATCAAAGAAAGCTACTCTAAGAGGTTTGGAGAAAAGGCAGAGATCGAACTACTGACGGATAGTATTCGCTCAAAAGACAAAACAGGAGAAGGAACCATTAATACTTCTGAAATTGAAAATGTGAATGAAACTGCCCGGCACTTTTTTATAAAAATCTCCACCGGCTTATCTCTAATTATCCCGAAAAGAGACCTCAACAATAGTGCTGAAGTAAAAGCCAAGTTTTCTTCGATCGGGCTTACTGTAACTGACTTTTTAAGCTGGGAATGGAAATAAGCTACAAAAGCATTTAATACTATTTTACACCAATGAATCAATTTGCTGAACGCTATAAAACGCTCTCTCACTCTGACCTTTTAGTTATTTTACTCAGCGCTGATGATTACCAGCCCGAGGCGGTAGAAGCGGCTAAAGTAGAGATAGCATCACGTAATTTGCCCGCGGGCGAATTGGAAGCAGCGCAAAATGAGGCCACCGCTGCCATGGAAGAAAAGCAGAACAAAAAAGACAAAAAGGAAGCCGTGGAGAATAAAGTGAAAGACTTTGGTCAAAAGGCTTTTGACAGTGTAAATCCAATTCAAAAATCGCAAGTAAGTACCGAAAAACTCATTAGCATTATTGCACTTATTTTTGGATTGATTAGTATCTATAAATGGTACAAGTACTTTGGCATGATCATTTTTATTTTCACCGAAGGCTCCCTAGCTGTAGATACCAGCGTGATTGCCATACTAGCAGAGTTGTTCCTAATTCCTGTGGCCGCCATTTGGTTTTGGTTAAGAAAAACTAATGGTTGGATATTATTAGCATCCATACTCACCTACCACAGCCTTTATTCGCTGGCCATGATGATTACTTTCTGGAATATGGAACCTACAGGCATGGGTAGTATAGAATCTCTTTTTCCTACTCCGTCAAAAACATCTCTACTACTTGGAGTCATATTTTTTACAGGTTTACTGGGTGTTCTTCTTAAACCTGAAATAAGAAAACGGTTTGTGGTGAGCCAAACCATAATGATAGCTACACTAACCACGGTAGGGGTTTTAACGACTATTTCTATTGCAGCTTTATTTATTCGGTAAATTCGCTCTTTCGTTTTTTTTTACGAAATAACAACACTCTACCCTCATGAAAACCAGAAAAAATCACTTTACGTCCCTTGTGCTTTTGGCGGCTTCTCTCTTAGTTGCCAGCTGCGATTGCATCCATATGTACACCTATGAAGCTACGAATGATAGCTCACAAGAAGTTGAGATAATTTGGAAATCGCCAACCGAAACAGGAACTGTAACGCTTGAGCCTGGCCAAACTAGCGCTTTGTTTGTAATAGAAGACGGTATTGAAGACTGTAAAACCTGTCCCTGCGAATCGGATGTGGCCAACGACATTGAAAACTTCCTGGTGTACCAAAACGACACGGTTCTTTCCAATCGAAATTATTATGAAAATCAGGCTTGGCTTTTTGACGATGGCTTTTATCGCACCGTCATTACCGATGAGGAGTTTTGATCTCGATTGTGTCTGATCAACTTGTTCTTTAGGAGCGGTAGAAACTATTTGTCCCAGCTACTTATGTAGCCGTTCACCTTACTTACAAAGGCAAAAACTCAAAGCTTATTCCACCCTTCAGGCCTTGGTCGTCATAATAGCCGGTAAAGTGAAAGCGATACACATAATCATCTTTGTCCTTGATAAAGAAATTCATGTTTTCAGAAATAGCATATGCGCCATCATCTAAGTCAAAATATTTCCACTCGTGGCCAATTACATCTTGCTTTTTCACCAGCTTATTGGCATCATAATCTTCAATCTCCAAATCAGAATACCTTACAGTACTATCTGCAGCACTACGAGGATCCATATAAGCAGCAGTACCAAAAGGGTTGATCAAACAACCTACTACTGAGTAATCCAAAGTATCAGCACCATCATACAAGCGCTCCATGTACTTGGTAAAATAAAAATCCCAATCTGTTTTTTGAGGCTCCACTTTTACCAGTTCCTCAGGTTTATCCAGTGATATAAAAACATTGTTGTAGCGATCGTCCAAAGGAATGGTAAGCTCTTGTGCTTGCGAATGATCCAAATTTGAAAGCTTTATGGTATAACCATCAACGTTCAAATCTATAATTTGAAATAGCTTGAACCCGCGTTTCTCATTTTTTAGGTTTTTACCCAAATCCAAAATATATACACCCTCATTGGGCTGCATAGCAGTCCACGAATCTGTGATAAGGCCGCGCGTTAGATATCGCCAAGCACGCTCATAGTTGAAATCAAAATCTTGAGGATTGTAGTTGGCGCTAAAATCAGTACTACCTGTATAGGCAACGCGCTGTAGCATGGCACCATTGGTAAATACATTGGGCTTTGTCCAATCGCAACTAAAGGCCAAATCCCATACATCTCTTTTGTTTTGGCTAATAATGCGGGTGCCGCTCAAATCATAATATACCTGCATCTGATAATCCACACCGCCTTCCGAAACCATGTCTACCTTTCCTACCTGGTCGGAAATGAAACTACCTGAAAGTAAAACGTCCTCTTTTTCGCAAGACATTGTCATTACAGCCAACAAGCTAAAGGCAATTATCTTTTTCATAAATCAATTTGTAAACGGGTAAAAAAGCTGGTTCCGTAGCTAAGTGGGATACTGATATCGCCAGTACTATGTGCCCCATGACTCGAAACACTTGCATTAATGTTGGTTACATTAAACAGATTTTTGGCACCTAAAGTCAATCGGATTTTATCCTTCAAAAAACTTTTCTGTAAAGTAACATCCGCCATCGTATAGGCATCAAATACGGTATTGGTCAAATCACTATTTGCATCCAAAATCAAATCGGTACGCTGCCCTGTATAATTAATAAATACTGCCGGGCGCAATTTCCATTTGGTAATCGTGTAGTTTACATTGAACCCAATTTGAGGATAAAAATTAAAACCATCTAATCCCTCACTCTGCGCACTTTGGTCAAAAGCCAACTCATTCTTTACACCTATGGTGGTAAAACTGGTTTCAAACTGCAAATTTTCGCGGATTCCCTTTATACTCAACGTACCACCCGTAGTTTGCGTTTGGGCTATATTCTCGTAGCGAAACAAGCCTCTCGGGTCGTCATCATCCGGTGTTTCTACCGATACCATTCTTATCTCATTGTTGATATCGTTAAAAAAACCGCTCAAGTTGGTTTCAACCGTAAGCCGTTTGTAATTGCTAGCATACTGCAAGCTCAGTTGGTAATTATTAGATGCTTCCGCCTGCAGGTTTTCATTCCCCAAAATATTGTGATTTTCATCTACAAAAGTGTAGTACAGCTCTTTGAGGCTAGGAGCCCTAAAACCTTGCCCGAATGAACCGCGTAATATCCATTTTTCATTCATTTGGTAGCGTGCTGCCAATGAGCCAATTAATGGTGCCTCAAATCTATTGTTGTAAGCATAGCGCAAGCCTGGCTGAATGTTCAGGCTTTTTACAGGCTGGTACTCGGCTGTAGAAAAAACTGCAATATTTGTGATATTCTCAAATTCATTCTGAAGTCTTCGCCCTTTGTTTACTTCATACTCAAAATCGTAGCCAAATTGATAACTAAACTTTTTTGGTTTCCAATCATGCTGATAAAACATTCTGGAGCTAAGCGTTGTAAAAATGGATGTATCCTGAGCACCGTCACCAGCAAATAATATTTCTTCACCTGTATTTAGGTTTTTCACCACTGTAGTTTTAATCCTTTGGTAATAATTATAGGCTACAAACACTTTTACCTTCTTATCAGATGATGGGTAATAATCTGCAAACAGTGCATTATTAAAACGCAAAGTGCTAAACTCATCATCCAAGCTTCTTGGGTATTTCCATGCGCCTGTATCTACGGGGGTAATCAGGCTATCTATAGATCCTACATTTCCTAAGTTACTAATGCGTTCATCAAAGAAATCTGTTCTGTAGCGTACCAATACCTTGTTGAATCTTCTTTGTACACTAGCATTTGCAAAGTATTGTTCCTTGGGGTTCCACTGTACATTTCTTCGGCTTTCGTCTGCATCGTATCCATCAAAAAAGTAACGACCTAGGCCAACACCTGCCTGCCATTTTCCCATTGGGATACTCACATTACCGTCAATATTATACCTACCCACGGTTTCGTAGTAGCCATTTACCTGTACAGTAGTTTTACTTACTGCCTTACTCTTAGTAATAAGATTGATAGTGCCTGCCATAGCATCGGTACCGTATTGCACCGCCATTGGGCCTTCTACTATTTCCACTCGGTCTATATCGTTTAAGTTTATCTGACTCAAATCAATATTTCCGTCAATTCTTCCAATTATGGGTACTCCGTCTATCAGGATTTTTACTTTGCTGCCGCTTAATCCCTGCAAGCTTATTTGCGAACCAAGAATGGCGTCTTCATTAATTCTAATAGTAGGGTCGTAGGTCAACAGGTCTTTTAGGTTTACAGCGCCTTGCTCCTCTATCCGCTTTGCATCCAGCACACGTACACTTCGCACCGATTCACTTACTCTAGTAGCTCTTGCCTGACCAGTAACCACTACCTCATCTAGGCCGTTCATCTGTGGCGATATGTACAGCTTTATTCGCGACTCAATACCAGAAATGCCTTGTTCGTAATTGGCATATGAAACATGTGTAACCAGTAGTTTTCCGGCAAATGGCTTTTCGAATAGTACAAGGCCCGCTTCATCAGAAATAGCTGCTAAAGTGTCTTTGTTGCCTTGTAAAAACACGTGAGCTTGAGTCACTATCTGATCAGTATGCTCATCTCTTACTTCTACGGTAAGTTGAGCCATAGCCTGCCCCCACCACATTACAATTAGAAATAAAAAAGCCTTTTTCATATAATTTGATTGGGCCTACCTTTTCAAAGCAACCCAATAGTTTAATTACTGCACTATCAGTCTGGTAGTAGCTGAATAATTATCTCCTTGCAATTTTACAATGTAAATACCCGCGCCCAGTTCAGAGATGTCAATAGTATTTTCAGAAATACCGTTTTGGCCAGTTAGTTTGTGTGTTTTTACCAAACTTCCCACTTGATTGTAAAAAGATACATGCATGTTTTGGGTTTGGCCAAAATGTGCGGCAATAGTTAACACATCCTTAGCAGGATTAGGATACACCGATAGGATGCTCACCGTTTGCTCTTCCAGCCCAACTACATTCCAATAATTGATATCTGACAAAGGATATACGTACAGCTCTACACCGCCCACTTCATTTATACGCACCGGCAAATCACTAAAGCTTGACTGAGCATATATAGCTATATCCCAGTCATGATCTTGGTTAACGGCAACATTTGAATCATTCTGCAATGAATAATATACCTGATTTGTATTTCCAGCCCCTAGTAATATAGAGTCAGGGTTGCCATTTACTTCAAAACCAAACTTACCTGTAGCCGAGCCACCGTACTCTGTAAACTGAAGCTCGTTTATGTTCCCAAATTGATCTCTTACAAAATATACAATGGTGTCATGCACGATAGATGCAAAGGCATCTTTCCAGTCATATCCTATCGTTGAAATATCTGAGCTCCAAGGATAGTTAGCTGTATCACTCAACGAATACGTACCACCTACCGCAAAGCTCACTTGTGAAACCTCTACATTGTGGTTTGTTAACACACCCGCTACCGGGTATGCACCAAAGCCCGGCATCATTACCGGGTATTTGCTAAATAGAATATCCCAATCATCTGAGGTTGGCTCTAAGTCTTTCACCTGATCATTATCTATACTGTAGTAAAAAAAGTTTCGAGTATCATAAGGAGTGCGATTCAAACTCTTGGTTACTTTATTTGATTTATCAAGGTTGCTATAAGTAACCTTATACACAGATGAAGCATACTCATCAATGGAAATAGCCTTATAATCGCCAGCTACAGTTTTTATAATGTAAATGCTATCACCTGAAATTAAGTGAGTAGAAACATCATAAGCGCCCCAACCAAAATCATAAGGATTGCTCGTATCTCTATTCGCTTCAAAAGCGCCCTGCATCCAAGTTTGGTAGGAATTAGTTAATAAAGGCCAAGTTCCCACTCCTGTAGTATCAAAATGTTGTGCTTTGGCAAAAGCAATAGTGGCTATGAGGAGGCTTAGGGTAGTTATTTTTTTCATTTGTAATTATTGTTGTGTTTTTTGTAGCTATAAGTATTTGATGCTACAGCTGTAATTGCGTGTATATGTTTAAATAAATCGTTTGTTTTCAACTTGCTGCCACGGATTGTGAAACTTCGTTTGACGAAAAGATTGAGGTACCAGAAGAAAGAAGTAAATTATTGTAACTCATTAATCTTTAAAAATTTGAAGTGGCAAACTTACTGCCCGCTTAATAAAGCACAAACACTATTTAGAATTATTTTAAATATTTTCTCGACAAGAATTCAACAAAATATATCATCCCAAACCTATTAATAGCTTGTCCTTATATTAATTCAATTAAAGGGGCAAAGATGTTGTTCCAACATTCCAAAATCTATGACTTTTGTCATTTTATGTATATCTGATAGTTGTGAGAAATAAACCAACCTTGGTTTCATATTATTGAAGTTGGATTAAAGGTGTAGCTCCAAGTTAGCTTACCACTCAAAAGAAGGCCTTTGGTAAAGTATTACTCTGCTCTTACCAACCAACTTATCCTATGACAGCACTACATTACTGAGTAAAATCCATTTAATAGTACAATGCCTGAGACAAAAAACAGATTGATTTCTCTTTTTAGAGTATGAAGACGATGGAATTTTAACAATACTTTTACTTAATTAAACGTCTCCACATCAAATGGTAAGCATCTAATTATTGTAGCTGTGAAAATTCAAATAAAACGAATCTACCTACCCTACTCCACAGCTGATGGAACGCGGATCTTAGCAGATAAACTTTGGCCAAGAGGCGTAAGTAAAGAGAATGCGAAACTAGATGGATGGTGGAAAATTGCGGCTCCATCTACAGAGCTCAGAAAATGGTTTGACCATAAACCCGAGAGATGGGACCACTTTTACAAAGAATACCTTAAGGAGTTAGCGCAAAAAGAAACTGAAATTGATGAACTAATAAACAACCTGGATAAGCGCAAACCGCTTACACTACTATATGCTGCCACTGACCCTAAGCATAATCACGCTTTGGTTTTAAAAAGCTATTTGAAAACAAACTATACACTACTTGACTAAATCCAGATTTTTCGTTTCGCTATTTTTATTTCATTCTCTCTCTCCAGTTTTTTTATCTCCCTTATAGTTGTTTCTACCCGCAATCCTGTAAGGTCAGCTATTTGCTGGCGTGTAAGTTCTACTTGGTAACTAAAATTTCCCGGCTTTTTATAAATATCGTGCTTTAAGTATTTAAGCAGTCGCAAAATACGATGACGTGGCTGCTCAAGTGAAATCTCCTGAGCCATCATAGCTTTATAATTTAATCGAGCTGCAATTTCAGTGGTAATCTTAAAATGTACCTCTGGGTAATCTCGTATTAGTTCATAAAAGCTCTCCTTTGGCAGCTGCCATACCTCTACATTGGTCAGAGCTATTGCATGCCCAGGGTATCCAAAATCTCCAAAAAGGGGTGGCTCCCCAAAACACCTACCTGCCGAAAAAATTCGTTGAATAAACTCTTTACCTTCTTTGCTGATATTACAAATCTTTACCTCTCCACTTATTATTTCAAAGTAAAACCTAGGAAGGTCACCCTCCTCAAAAATTATCGCTTCTTTAGGGTAGCTATGCTTTTTGGCGCCATAGGCCAATAGAATACGTTCTTCTATAATCATTTTCAATTATGATTGAAATCATAAAGGACTAATATATCCTAAAATAGATTTGTAGATTATATTAATTCAAAATAGACATGTATGAGCCTCATTAATCGAATCAACACAAAAATTGATGAATTCAATTTTAGCTATTACGGAGTTATGGCCACTAGCCTTTTTACTGGGTCAGCCGTTGCTTCTGTAGCCCTTATAGCAATACTGGTAAATGATGCTCCTATTTGGCAATTGGCCTTAATCTGCTGCGTAGCCATGGCTTCTAATGCTGCTTCTATAGCTCACTCGCCACTTAGATGGGTTGTTTGGACTTTCATACTTAATGTAATTATAAGCCTGATTTTGTTCCTTATCAATATTTTTTAGTGCAATAAGAAGGAAAACTGCTCCAGTAGCTAAACACCCTCGAGCCAAATGTATGGTGTACTGGCAATACAGGACATTCACGGCAAAGTAGCGAAATTCGTTAGCAGCTACCAAAAAAAACCATTCTTAAAACAAATTGGAGAAAAACAATGAGTTTTTCTCCAATTTGATTATTCAATTAAGAAATCCTATCAAACCTCTTATCTACATAAAATACTCACTGTAGGTGTGCAAGTAGCTCTCAATATCATACAGGTTTTCTTCCGTCACTTTTTCTAACTTTTCTTTAAGCGGCAACAGGTAGTTATGAAGCTGATCGTGTGCTTCTCCGGTCATTGTGCACTTCTTAAAAATATCGCGAAACTCAGCCTGCAATTTCTCTTGCAAATCTTCATAGCTTTCCGGTTCTGCAGAAGCATCATACTCGTGAATTAAAGTCAACATATTTGCGATACCTTCCGTTGTTTCCACATTGGCTTTCCACTTTTTACCATCATTTAGCATTACTTTACTGGTATGGGCTTCATGGTCATGGCCTTCGTGGTCGTGGCCTTCATGGTCATGGCCTTCGTGGTTGTGGTGTTCGTGATCATTGTGGTTATGAGCATCTCCAGTATTTTGCGAACACGCAGCTAGTAAAACATAAGTTGCTGCTAATAGTACTTTTTTCATGTTTATTTTATAAGTGATTATTTTCTAATTCATATTCTTTAATAAAAAAGCCCCCACAGTTCTTTTCTTGTTGCAACGAATTTTCAATAACGCTGTGGGCTACGGTCACTACATTTTCTACTTCTTTTAACTCTACATTCATTTTGTTTGCAGGCAATATAGCCATCATTCTTTCAATACTATCTTTAGCCTTTTCAAGTCCATTTTTAGTCCTAATAATGCCCACCTGCTCGGTCATTATTTCCTGAACCCTAGTCATTATTTCCTTGTAGCGCACATCACAAGGCTCCATCATTACCGGACTAATATCCGAAAACGATTGTTCACTTGCCACAAATGATTGGCGTAATAACTTAGCTGCACGATGAGAAAATACAAGGGCTTCGAGCAGAGAGTTGGAAGCCAACCTATTAGCTCCGTGCAATCCGGTAGCCGCACACTCGCCCGAAGCAAGTAACCTACTTACCGAAGTTTGCCCGTAACTATCTGTTTGTACACCTCCACAAAAATAATGAGCTGCAGGTTTTACCGGTATCATTTCTTTGTCTACCTCTATTCCCAAATTACTAATATGGGCGTATATACTTGGAAACTTTCTTTCGAACTCATTTTTATCCAAATGCCTTAAGTCCAACCAAACATTAGGGGTTTGCTCATTTTTCATTTCATAAAAAATGGCTCTTGACACGATATCTCGAGTGGCCAATGATCCTCTTGGGTCATAGCGGTACATAAAGTCTTCGCCAGCAGCATTTCTTAATATGGCACCAAAACCACGAACGGCCTCAGAAATTAAGAAGGGCTTGTTGTTTTGGGCCGTATGCAATACCGTAGGGTGAAATTGTACAAAGGCCATATTGTGTAAATGAGCTCCTATTTTTTTGGCCATGGCTATACCATCTCCTGTGGCCACCTCAGGATTAGAAGTACATGCATACACCTGGCCGGCACCACCGGTAGCCAGCATTACATAATCTGCATAAATAGGATAGGCATGCAGCTCATCGCTTACCAATGCCCCTATACATTCATTTTTTTCATCTGATTTTAATAACTCAATAACATGATGATTTTCTCTGAGTTCAATATTTGAACGGCTCTTACATTGCTCCACAAGCACGTTGAGCACATTAGTACCCGTATGATCTTTGCAATGCAAAATTCGATGCTTGCTGTGACCACCTTCTTTGGCCAGTTCCAATTCAGAATTCTCAAAGTCAAATTCTACCCCCCAATCCATGAGCTCAAGCATACGTACTGGAGCATCACGCACCACCATTTCTACAATTTCAGGATTGCATAGGCCATCACCGGCTCTCAGGGTATCTTCTATATGCTGCTCATACGAATCCTTAATCCGGTCCATCACAGCAGCTATCCCGCCTTGGGCACAAAACGTATTTGAATCTTCAAACCGACCTTTGCTCAGCACTAGTATTTTTTTGTCTTTGAAAAAATCTGCGCAATGCAAGGCAAAACTAAGACCCGCTACTCCAGAGCCTATTACTAATATGTCGCAGTTGCGCATTGAGGTTGCCGATTAGTAATTTCAAACATTTTCTCGATAGGTACCAAAGCCTTTTTCATCACAGATTCGTCCAGAATAATTTCCGGAGTCTCGTGTTTCAAACAATTATAAAGTTTGGGTAGGGTGTTCATCTTCATAAAGGCACATTCGCTACATGCGCAGGTATTGTCCTCTACCCCGGGTGCGGCAATAAATTGTTTATGAGGTAACTTTTGAATCATTTTGTGCAAAATGCCATGCTCGGTAGCTACTATATATACACTAGCATCGTCTTCTTCCACAAATTTTAACAAAGCGGCCGTAGAACCAATAAAGTTAGCCGCATTTAGTATGTGAGTTTCTGACTCAGGATGCGCAATAATTTTAGCCCTGGGGTGCTCTATTTTTAGTTTTACTATTTTCTCCAAATCAAAAGCTTCGTGCACGATACAGGCTCCATTCCACAATTTCATCTCACGCCCTGTTTCCTTCATAAGGTACTTTCCTAAATTGGCATCAGGGGCAAAAATTATGGGTTGCTCTTTGGGTATGGAGTTTATGATTTTTACAGCGTTAGAGCTCGTACACACTATATCACTTAGTGTTTTTACCTCAGCAGTACAGTTTATATAACTTACTACTACATGATCAGGATATTTATTTACAAAAGCTCTAAAATCACTAGGCGGGCATGATTCGGCCAGAGAACATCCGGCTTCTAAATCGGGTAACAACACCTTTTTGGTTGGATTCAAAATTTTTGCGGTTTCGGCCATAAAGTGTACCCCAGCAAAAACAATAACGTCAGCCGTAGTTTTGGCAGCTTCTTGGGCCAGTGCCAAACTATCACCTACAAAATCGGCTATATCTTGAATTTCAGGAATCTGATAATAATGGGCTAGAATTACCGCATTCTTTTCTTCCTTTAAGCGTTGTATCTCCTTTACTAACTGATTATGTTGCTCAATGCGTTCCAAGGCGAATATTTTTAAACTGAAAAATTTTTTACAAAATTACTCCGCAATTTCATTTTCACACTGACATAAATCAGCTAGCACCCTTATTTTCTTAACTACTATTGCCAAAACTCATCTTTCCACTCTTCACCGTCTCGCATTTCATCTCTGTTGTGAAGTGCTTTATTTATTTGCACCAATTGGTTTTGGGTTCCTACATCCTGTATTTCATTAAACAGAATTCTCTCTTCAAACCTTATGTGCTCTGTCAATTCAGTAAAAAGCATGGTGACTGCCTTTTCCAAATCACTTTCCGTGTGTATTAAATAATGAATTCGCTTGTGGTCTCTAAGTGCTTTTGCTACGCCCTCGTTACTGTTGCCCAGTAGCGGAAACAATAATTCCTCTTCTTCCTTAAAGTGAAT
Source organism: Bacteroidia bacterium (assembly GCA_030427785.1). Taxonomy (GTDB): domain Bacteria; phylum Bacteroidota; class Bacteroidia; order Flavobacteriales; family Schleiferiaceae; genus Owenweeksia. The sequence goes on from JAUICR010000003.1 coordinate 41,742, forward strand.
TTCTAAATGCCTTTCATAAAAAAATCTGCAATAAGACATTATGCGCTCTGGAGAAATTTCTTTTTTAATTCCCGCTTTTATCCTTCTGCAAAATACTAATCCATGGTGATGATCGTGACTGAAGGGTTCTAATAGCTCATCGCGCTTTATGGGTTTATTCATCCATTAAATCACATAATCCTTACCCCAATTCTCTATTTCTTCAGCTGTCCATAGGTTTGGGAAAAACTTCCTTTGCTGATACATAGGGTGTAAGTATTTCTTCCACTCACTGCCACCCGTTGCAGCTTTGGTTTCGCCTTTAGCATCAAGGTAATGAGCGGCAGTGCGCAAATGAACTAGTGGCCACTCAATATTATACAACTTATCAAACTCTCTTAATAGCTCTCTGGTTTCAGCACTTAACGAATCACCAAATTGATTGGCTTTATCTTCTAGTGTATTGCCTTTCATATCTGCTGCCAATACCTTCATTTGTGCTTCGTACTTTTCACAAAACAGACTTAGGGTTAATGACGCTTTGCCTGTAGATCTGTCCATTCCGGCATCTTTCCAATACAGGTTTTCAAAATAGGCATCCAAATCAGGATTTTCGGGTAAGCGCTTTTTACCTGGTTCGTTTATTAAATTGGGCAATGATGTACAGCGCAACTCGATATATCTAAAGCTTGCGCTTTGAAAACCACTAGCTGGCGCCAATGCCTTTCTGAAAGTATTGTAATCATCGTAATCCATACCATCACGCATTACATCAAATGAGGTGATTAGCATTCGCGTATAGCGTATCATACGCTTTACTTTTTCGGTCAGTTGAGCCTCAGATATTTCTTTAGCACCAGAAATTTGTCGCAACTCGTGCAATACAAGTTCCTGCATCAATTCTGTAACCTGATGATAAATCACAAAAATCTTCTCGTCACTATAATTTGTCTGCGTTTTTTGTAACGACAAAAGAGTGTCTACTTGGATATAATCCCAATACGTTAGAGGT
>JAUICR010000207.1 GCA_030427785.1 Bacteroidia bacterium
GCTATTGCTAAATGATCCTGAGACTGATGGAGTAGTGATGATTGGAGAAATAGGCGGACAAATGGAGCCAGATGCCGCTAGATGGGTAAGAGATAGCGGAATTAAAAAGCCTATTGTTGGGTTTATAGCTGGTGAAACTGCTCCTGCAGGAAGAACCATGGGACATGCTGGTGCTATAGTAGGCGGCAGTGATGATACCGCTCAGGCTAAAAAGAAAATTATGCGCGAATGTGGAATTCACGTAGTAGATTCTCCAGCTGATATAGGAACAAGGATGGCTGAACTTTTAGGCGTTAAAGCGTAAAAAGCTCCGGTATATAAATATTAAAAAGCTCCCACTTGTAAGGTCTACTTACGATTGGGAGTTTTTTTTGTTTTAATGTTTGGATTCACAAAACCCATCTTATTTAGATATTAATAAATTATAAACACTTGATACAGAAACTAATATATTATTATAAATTAGCAGCAGAGTAGAGAAGTGCTTTATGCACAGCTTTTGAGTTGAACCCCTGAGTATTCCTTAGGGGTTCTTTCATTTTCAATCATCCTGTTGGAAGGCTATGTGGGCAGAATGTGGTAATCTTGCCAAAAATTAGCATACTATGGCCAAATGGATAGCTAAAGCCATTATTCAAAAAACAATTTCCATCTTTCCTAATAGGGAAAGCCTCAATCACTTTTTTCAGAAAAATGTGACCAAGGGCGTTCTTTTAAGTGATGAGCATTTTGGCAATAAACTAGGCCATGCTGTAGATCATGTAGCTAATTACAAAAAATATCAGGGAGAAAGTGTAAAAGACAAATTGGTGCTAGAGCTGGGAAGTGGATGGTATCCGGTGGTACCCATAGTTCTTTTTTTAAATGACGCTAAGCGAACAGATTCTTTGGATATCCAATCGTGGATGAACCATGAAACAATTGTGACCACCTTAAAGAAATTTGACGAGTGGAAGGAAAATGGTAAACTGGCTGAGTATATGCCAGAAATAAACCAGGGTAAATGGGATAAGCTGATGGAGCTGCTGGCTGAAGCCAAAAACATGAGTTATGAGGAGTTGTTGGAAAGCCTAAATCTAAAACTCTACTTAAAAGATGCCAGAAATACTGGGTTTGAAGAACAGACCTATGATTTCATTTGTTCTAATAATACATTTGAGCATATATATCCCGAAGTGCTTAAGCCAATCCTAAAAGAGTTTAAGCGCTTGTGCAAGCCAGATGGGTTTATGTGTCATTTTATAGATTTGAGTGATCACTTTGCGCACTTTGATCACAGTATAAATATTTACAATTTTTTAAAGTTCAGCGAGTCTCGCTGGCGTAAGATTGATAACAAAATTCAACCACAAAATCGTTTGCGCTGGCCGGCCTACCTAAGTATGTACAAAGAGCTTGAGATTCCGGTAAGTGGTGAGGAAATACGAAAAGGCGATTTGGATTTGTTGTCGAAGGTACCTGTAAATAGGCGGGCATTTAATTATTCAAACGAAGAATTGGCCATAAGCCACGGCTATATTTTTAGTAAAATGACTTCTTTAAAATAACTAATGGGAGAAGATAATCTCAATATAGATGAAAAGGTAAATGCAGGCCTGTATTTACCACTGATGGAAGAGTTTTACACCATTCAGGGTGAAGGATTTCACAGTGGAAAAGCGGCTTATTTTATTAGGATAGGTGGATGCGATGTTGGCTGCCATTGGTGTGATGTAAAGGAAAGTTGGAACCCAAATCTTCACCCGGCCGTATCTATTGACCAAGTAGCTGACAATGCTGCTAAGTATTCAAAAACGATAGTGATAACTGGAGGTGAGCCATTAACATGGAATATGGCTCCGCTCACACAGTCGCTAAAGGATAAAGGATTAACCATTCACATCGAAACCTCAGGCGCTTACCCCGTTACAGGTCACTGGGATTGGTTTTGCCTGTCTCCCAAAAAAACCAAACCTCCGGTAGAAGAAGCCTATAAAATTGCTCATGAGCTTAAAGTGATCATTTTCAATAAGCATGACTTTAAATGGGCTGAGGAACATGCGGCTAAAGTGGGCAAGGATTGTAAGTTGTTTTTGCAACCCGAATGGAGCAGGAGAGAAGAAATGATGCCTTTTATTTCAGATTATGTAATGCAACACCCTGAGTGGCAAATTAGCTTGCAGATGCATAAGTATATTGGGATTCCCTAACAGGATATAGCAAAACGGACTTTTGCTTTTTTTAGCGATTTTATTTTTCTTATCACATTAGAACGCACTGCTATTAAAGTTTGGATAATTATTGACAGCTTATTCTTAATTATTAATCGGGTCGCTGGTTTGCATCCCAGTAGATTTAGCCTAACTTTAACATCAATCCAACCGAATAACTCGTGAGCATTGCCACACCTTATAAGTATGCCCCAATAGTAGAGGCAATTTTAAAGCCCGTATTAGTTCTGAATCAACGTGGCGTTATTGTTTTTGCAAATAAACATTTTTGTGAGCTCAGCGGATATTCCATTTTAGAGTTGCGTACTCACAACTTGTCCTTTTTTATACCCGATTCTCAGCATGATATTTTGGACAACTTTATAGATGAACTGGGTGATACGGATAGGGTAGAGTTAAATTGTTCATTTCAATCTAAGGCAGGAAAGGCAATAAAACTTCACTTTGAGTTTGGGATGTTTCATGATTCTAAGGACACAGGTTTTTTGGGAACAGTGGTAGCCAAAAAGAAAAAAAAGGAGGAGAAAGGATTTTATAAACACAAGTTTGAATTAGCCACAAAGCTGGCTATAATGGGAGTGTGGGAGGCAGATTTAAAAACTGATAAAGTAGATTGGTCAGGTGCTATTTATGAAATCTTTGAAATGAGCTCAAGGCAAAAAGCACAGCCATTGAATAAGCTTTCTTTTTTTAATAAACGAGATAAAGTATTTCTTAAAGAGCATTGGGATAAATTGTGCAATGAAGGTGTGGGCTATAATTTGGAACTACCTATAACCTTAGAATCGGGAAATAAAAAATGGGTACGATGCATAGGGAAGGCGAGAAAGAGAGGAAAAAAAATAGAGTCAGTTTTTGGTTCTGTTCAAGATATTTCTAAGGTAGCTAAGGAGCGCCTTAAACTACAACAACTCACCAATGATCTTTCGCGACAAAAATTGCAAATGGAACAATTCAATCAGATTGTTTCTCATAACCTAAGGTCGCCTATTGCAAATATTGGTTTGTTATTAAACTACTACGAATCCTCAGGAGATAAGGAAGAAAGAGAGCAATACATAAAATACTTAAAGCAAAGCTCAGATGGGTTGCATCAGATGTTAGAGGACTTGGTAGACGCTGTAAAAATTCTCAACACAAAAAAGATATCTACCAAAAAAGTGAACATTGCTACCTTATTTAATAAGGTTGTAAAATTGTTGAGTACTGATATTGCCACTAAAAAGGCCAACATTACTCTTAACAATGACGGGTGGAATGAAGTGGATTATGCCCCTATTTATTTGGAAAGCATATTGATGAATTTAATAAGTAATTCCATCAAATACTCTAAAGAAGATGAAGCACCAAAGATTGAAGTATCAACCAAAAAAGAAGGTAAAAGGTTTCTGCTTATCGTTAGCGACAATGGGATCGGAATAGATTTGAAAAAACATGGTCAGATTATATTCAAGCTTCACAAGTCCATCAATAAAAGCAATGCAGGCAAAGGACTAGGGCTATTTATGACCAAACAGCAAGTAGAAGCTATGGGTGGTGTAATAAGCGTAGATAGTGAACTAGGCCAGGGAACCACATTTACCATAGACTTACTGAAATACCGACTGTAGGCTAGGAAACAGTAACCGAATAGGGCTTTTTTAGTATTTGTACCTCCACATGTTCCATCAAGCTTGTAGAAAGCGAAAGCCCCTTAATATCGGCTTTTACAGGGTATTTTTTGTGATTTCGGTCTACTAGTACTACCGTTTTTATTTCTGAAACATCAAACTGCAAAAAATGGTGTACGCCATAAATTAGCGTAGACCCGGTGTTCAAAACATCATCCACCACAACTATGGATTTACCCGAAAATGTTTTTGGCATAGGATCTAATTCCAATGTGCTTACTCGTGGGTTTCTTTTGTTCATTTCAATACGGTGTAATGATACTTTTATCTCCGATATGCTAGACAATTTTTGAGCTAGCAACTTGGCCAACGCAAAACCTTTGTACATAATACCGGCCATAAGCAGCTCTTGCTCTTCATGATGATTTTCATAAAGTTGCCAGGCCATTCGATTTACTCGATTTACGATTTGCTGATGATTTAAAACCTCGGTGCTCAAGTCTGTTGCCATAGTGCGGTGTTTTGGCAAATATCTTAATAATAGATATTACTGTTCGTTTTTTATTAGTTCAATAAAAAGCTCATTTCCTAGGCGCGGAGCAATACTGTTGTAGCACCTTTCCATAATTGAAATTTTAAATTTGTTTTTTACCAGAGCCTTGTATTCTTGTATACTACCACCGTAAGGCGGCCCCGATTCTAATGGGAAATCGAACAAGAGGCCTACCAGTTTTCCATTAGGCTTTAGCAATGCACTAGACTGCTCCACATAGTCTTTGCGGTATTTAGGGTGAATTGCGCAAAAAAATGTTTGCTCAATAATCAGGTCAAATTGATCTTCTAAATGGAAGTAATTCTTGCAAAGCAGCCTGCTACTGGGGAAGTCTGGATTTCTTTTAGCAAAGTTGCTGAGAGGCTCCTGAGCGATATCAATAATCCAAATATTGCTAAAACCATTTCTCCACAACCATTCGGCCTCATAAGCGTTACCTGCACCAGGTATTAAAATCTTCTGATTAAAATCGCATCGGTTTTGAAAATAGCCAGAAATGGGTGAAGAAACATTTCCTATATCCCAGGGGGTATCTTCGTCCAAATATTTTTGATTCCAATCTAGTTCTGCCATGGTTCTTATACTTTTAATCTTTAATGAATAATGCTACCTAATTGAGTTGTGCAATATACTTATCGATTTCAGCAAAATACTTGCAGCTTGTTCTTTTCTATATTTACGCCCTATGGAGCAAATTGAATGTTTACCTTATAAGGACACTGGTTATTTCAGCCAATTGATTTTAGACTATTTGGATCAAAAAGAGGAAGTTAAAAGTTTCTACAATCGTTTTCCGAATATTGAAAGCTTTAAAGCTCAAATTATTGAGAAAAGCAGCTTTAGTGAGACTACTCGTCAGGTTCTGGTTGAAAGCTTAAAAGGTCAGTACGCGAACCTTTCTGATGAGAAGGTAAGTAGAGATGCCGCTATGGAAAATATTCATAGTCTAGGCCAAAGTACTACATTCACGGTAGTAACTGGGCATCAGTTGAATCTCTTTACAGGCCCACTGTACTTTGTATATAAAATTGTTTCTACAATCAACCTTGCCAAGCTTTTAAGAGATAAATATCCAGATTACAATTTCGTTCCAGTGTATTGGATGGCAACCGAAGACCATGATTTTGAAGAAATTAACTTCGTCAATATTAAGGATGAAAAAGTAAGGTGGACACATAATGAAAAAGGGCCGGTAGGTAGGTTTAATACTGAGGGCATTGAAGACGCCATTGAAAAACTAGCATCATTGATGGGCCCGGGGACTAATGCCGCGGAGTTTATTCAGCTATTAAAAACAGCTTATGGGCAAAACCGTACACTTGCAGATGCCACTAGAGTTTTAGTACATAATTTATTTGGTAGTGAGGGCTTAGTTGTAGTAGATGGAGATGATAAAAAGTTAAAACAATTAGCAATTCCTTT
>JAUICR010000208.1 GCA_030427785.1 Bacteroidia bacterium
GGCACCGCCCCCCATAAATATGAACCTATATTGACGGGTACCAAAACGAACGATATAATAAGAGCAGAAGTAGCCTTGCAGGCAAACAGAAGCAACGGAAATTCCGAAAATATTGTTTTTAAATACACCGTTATCTCATCGGTTAAAGAAAATCCTTCATCTGAAGAAGGTGAGACACCTCAAAAGTAGGTGAGCCATTATGCACTTCCTTTTCAGGATTAAAAAACACCTGATCTATACCACATCCTTGGGCACCTTTTATATCAGTCTCCAGATTATCTCCTATCATTAATGAGTGCGTAGGTTGCGCACCAGCAAGCGACATTGATTTCTCAAAAATACTTGGATGCGGCTTGTTTACCCCGATAGCATCTGACGAAATCACATGTTTAAAATAAACTCCCAAGCCGCTCTTGCTCATTTTAGTAGCCTGCGATTCTACAAAACCATTGGTAATAATGTGCAACTCGTATCGTGTCTTTAGGTAATCTAACAACTCAAAAGTACCAGGCATTACGGCCGTTTGATGCGGACAAGTAGATACATACTCCGTTTCAAATAAGGCAAAAAACTCGGGTTCGTAATAATCAAAAGCTGCAAAGGCAGCCCTAAATCTATCCTTGCGCAATTGCTCCTTTGTTATTTGCCCATGCTGATATTTATACCACAAGCTACGATTTACGTTCAGGTAATTTTTATAAAAACCCTCTTTGTTCACTCCCGTCACTCGTTCCAAATCGTATTTCTCAAACATACCATACAGCGTGTTTTTGGAGTTGGTGTCAAAATCCCACAAAGTGTGATCCAGGTCAAAAAAGAGATGTTCGTATTTCAATTTCATTTGTATCGCTTCATTAGTTTTAAGGGCCAGGGCAAACCATTGTAATAAAGGCGGCTGTAGTGTACCTCCTTGGCGCCAAACCCGGCATAAAACCTAGCTAGGCTATCTGAGTTACTTCCTTCAAAATCAAGAATCTTAGATCTTTCGCTAGCTAATATTATAAATTCATTTATCAAATAAAACATTGCGCCAAGCTCTCTGCCCTCCTGGTTAAGCCCGGTAAACAACAAGGTAATCCGCTTTTCAGTTTCGATAAAAAAAGCACCGCCACACAACCTATTGTTGCTATCATATACCGTCCATACCCTAGCCTTGGCTCTGTGCAAAGACTGATACATTATGGCTTGCATATTTTTATAAAACACCTCCTCCAAACCTAGATCATCTCCACGCTCATTCTTAAACATGTTTATAAGCACCTCGGGATTATCGTTCTCAAAAATGCTGAATTTATTCTTCTGAGACTTTTTAATATTTCGCTGTGTATTGCTTTTATAGCGCCCATATATCTCCTGGTAACTAGTATGCAAATCCAGCAGGAAATTTCGGTTCGAAAACACTTGAAGTCCTTTATAGTTCTGCTCTGGCTTTTGACCCTCATTAAGATAAACATCAGCGAAGGAGCAAGATCTGGTCATCGATTTAATAAAATCAGAAAGCTGCGCTTGACTTAATTTCTTTTTAGAAAAAATTCCCAATTGCTGCACAGCATAAGGACGGTAAAAATATTTGAATCCAAATTTCTTCCTGGTGGGCAAAGGCCATACCGCGTCATAATCATTCAGCACCAGTACATCCCATGACTCACAAACCAAGTCTAAATACCAAGTAAAGCCGTATATCAAACCACGCGAGTCCAATTGTACACAATGATCATACTTTTTACGATCAAGCTTTTGATCCTCAACATAGCGTATCATAAAGCCTCTTTTACCATGTCTTCAAAAAGTTTGTTCCAACCCTTCCACTCAGGCTCGCGCTCGCTATATATTCTATTATGCCATACAGGTATTAGCTCGCCACCGTACTTTTTGTATTGTTCAATGTAATGTACCACTTCCGTCCACGCGTCTTCGGGCCTATAGTTTTTATAATATATATAGGTGCCATCCATAAAGGCAAAAGGATGTACCGTAAGCGGTGTTTCTGTTTCATATTCCAAATCGTAAAACCTAAAAGGCGTACAGATTCCTGCTCTGAAACCCGACTCTGAAGCATAACCCATGCTGTAGTCATCTGTAATTTCTAGGGCAATGAGATTGCGATACGTTTCCGGAAAAGATAATTTTAAAAAGTGCTGTCTACTTTTTGTAACGTCCCTATTAAGAACATACTCCAGTCCATGCAATTCTTTTTCTACAATGCTTACATGCTCATTACTTCTATAAGATGGATGGATGCCTACTTCGCAAAAATCATTTATTCCTTTTAAGTATTGCTGTAGCCTACTACTATGCATGGTAAGGCTCCTATCATACTGCCCTAGCTTAGAGAACAGAGCAAAATAAATAGTATCAAAACCATATTTTTCTTGCAGTTTATGCTGAAAATCAAAGGTTTCATAAGGGTCATGCATCAGCCCCAAAAAAGTTTTGCTTCGGTCTGTTATTTCACCAAACTTTAGGCGAAACGTATCTCGCAAATAAGCTCCCGCATTACGCACAAGGCCCTTACCCAAAAAAGCATAAGCCGCATCTATATCTACAGAATTGACAAAGTTATACTGGGGTTTATCTAGCTTAATTCCAGGATTAAACTCTAATAGCAAATCGCCAATAATATCGGCATATTCATTTACCAACGGTCTTTTTAGCCATCCTCGTTTTCCTAAAAAACTCTGACCAGCCTCAAATCTATTGTGATTATCTGCAATAAACGGCATGTACTCCTCATAGCGCGATACCAGATAGAATGAAGCGGCAAATGGATCAAATGGTAGAGCACTTTGCTTACCACTTAGAAAAAAAATTGGGGTATCCTTATAAGTTCCTACAGTTAACTGCTGCTGAAAAATATCTGTTTCAAAAAGCAGATTGGACGCCTGAATGTAAATTCCGCTTTGCAGTGGATTTTTAGAGTAGTTTATTTTGGGCAAAGTAGTTTGCAGGTACTCTTCCACATCATTTGTAAACCTTAACTCCTGCCCAAGTAAACCTTGTAACAGTAGCCTGGCCACATATTTAAATCTAGGAGTGATTTTTTCGGAGTAAACTAACAGCATGGCGCAAATATAGGTGTAGTATAGCTGAAATCTCAGCTGATGAGAAGTAGGAATTAAACAAGAATTTTACAGCAATCCCTCATCTGCAAAACTGAAATATTCATTCTCGGTTACAATTAAGTGATCTATCACTTTTACATCCATCACTGTTCCTGCTTCAGCTATTTTTTTGGTAATATTTTTATCAGCCATACTAGGCCGTAAGCCTCCTGATGGATGATTGTGAGCCAGTACCAATGCAGAGGCATTGTTTTCCACTCCAGCTTTAAAAATCAATCGTACATCTGCCAGTGTACCTGCAATTCCACCTTTACTTATACAAGCAGTTTTCAAAACCTTGTTCGAATTGTTTAAATAAATCACCCAAAACTCCTCGTGGGGCAAGTCGCCCATTATTGGTTGCAGTATTTCGAATGCTTCGCTGCTGCAGGTAATCTTCTTTCTTGAAATGCCATCGGCCAGCCGTCTTCGCTTTCCTAATTCTAAAGCCGTTATGATAGAAATAGCCTTGGCCTCTCCTATTCCTTTAAAGGTCGTTAAATCATTTACGCTTAGGCGCCCCAACTCATTTAGGTTCCCATCTACCGATGCCAAAATGCGTTTTGATAAATCTACGGCTGTTTCTGACCTACTTCCGCTCCCTATTAGTATTGCCACCAATTCTGCATCCGATAAGGCTGAACGTCCTTTAAGCAATAGCTTTTCGCGCGGGCGATCATCATCTGCCCAGCTCTTAATACCTGTAGTTTTTTGCTCTTTATAGTCCAAGGTTTTTAGTTTTTGGTTTGCCTAAAAATAAAGAAAGCCAGTAACTTTTCAGCTACTGGCTTTCCAACCTAACCAATTAACCTAACCAAAACTATTTTGTAGCAGAAAGGGTAACTTCCAGCTTAATATTATTGTCAATTGCTCTGTCTTTAGCAACATCTACCAAGTTTGCAGACAAGAACATTACATCCCACTGGGTGCGATCTATGGTAAATTCCGGTGCTTCAAAATTAATGCCGTTTTCTGTAATCGAAACGTTTGCAGGGAAGGTGATATTATTCTCCTTTCCTCTCATTTTTAAATTACCACTTATATTATGCATACCATCAGCACCTTCTACTACACCAGTAATGGTGAAGGTAGCGGTAGGATGATTGGCAACATCAAAAAATGCATCACTCTTAAGGTGATTTGTAAGTTTCTCTTTGTTATACTCTCCTTCCATCGGCACATCAATGTTGTAGATAGAATTCATATCGATAACAAACGTACCGCCTACTAGCTTTCCATCTTGTACATTCATTTCACCTTCAGTTACCTGAATGGTACCGTGATGCTGATCGCCAGATATAGTTTTGAAACCTACCCAAGCAATTTCATCACCGTCTGTTTGCACGGCATAGCTTACTGCACTTTCTTCAGGAGTTGCTACTTCTTGTGCCTCGGTAGCTTGAATAGCTTCACCTGTATTAGAACAACTTACAGCAATAATGGCAACACTGGCCAGGGCAAAATTTCTTAAAATCTTCATAGTATTAATTTATATCAATGTTTAAACAATGAACTGGCAAACATACAACGAAAAACCGTATTAAACAATAGTGGCACTTAATATTATTATTGCATCTTTGTGATATCAATTTAATATCATACTAATGGAAACTGAAAAAATCATAAAAGGACAATCCGGATACGTTCATCTATTTATTACACTTCTACTAATAGGAGGTGCTGTATTTCTGTTTACACAAAAAAATCCTTGGGGTATTGCACTCATTGCGCTGGCTTTGGTCCATGCTATTGGTTATGTTGTGGTAAATCCTAATAAGGCAGCGGTATTAATCTTATTTGGAGCGTACAAAGGCACGGTATATAAAAATGGTTTTTATTGGGTAAATCCTTTTTTGGTAAAAAGAAAGATAAGCTTGCGAGCTGCAAACCTAGAAAGCAAACCCATTAAGGTAAATGACAAATTAGGAAACCCTATAATGATAAGTGTAGTGCTGGTATGGAAAGTAAAAGACACCTATAAGGCAAGTTTTGACGTAAACGATTTTGAAGAATTTGTAGTAATACAAAGCGAAACTGCTGTACGTAAACTTGCCAGTGCCTATCCTTACGATACTTTTGATGATGATGAGGCAGAAATGAGTTTGCGCAGTGGATTGGAGGATATAAACCACGAATTGGAAACAGAAATGCAAGAGCGCCTATTGATTGCCGGCATTGAGGTAATTGAAGCGCGAATCAATCACCTGGCTTATGCTAGCGAAATTGCTGGAGCTATGCTTCAGCGCCAGCAAGCCACAGCCATTATTGCTGCCCGAATGAAAATTGTAGAAGGCGCAGTAGGGATGGTAGAGATGGCCTTAACGCAATTGAGCGAAAAGGATATTGTGGAATTTGATATGGAAAAAAGAGCCAGCATGGTAAGCAACCTGATGGTAGTATTATGTGGCGATAAAAATGCCCAACCTATAGTAAATGCCGGATCATTATATAGCTAGGAATCATGCGACAGATAAAAGAAATTCAAACCATTAGAGACCATCGGCCTATATTTATTTTGATGTTGCTTGCTCTCGGACTTCCGGCACTCGGTATGTTTATACCCTTATTTACTGGCGAAATGTCTGGTTCTGATGAATTTGTGGGTTTTGCCATCGTAGTATTGGTCTTGGGTCTTACACTCTTTTTACTTCTCAAAATGAAAACAGAAGTCCGCATTATGCC
>JAUICR010000362.1 GCA_030427785.1 Bacteroidia bacterium
CCGTATTTCAGTAATTTCCAGGAGTTGTTTACAGTAACAGGAACCACAAAGCCATCAGGAATGTTCTTCAAAAGGATTTTTAAACCTGTGGTATTAAATTCCTTTGGCTTACCAGTCTTGCTTCTAGTTCCTTCCGGAAAAATAACTGCCGCTCTTTTAGTTTCGGCAATGTACTTTCCAAATTTAGCCAAAGCCGGTAAAGACTGTCTTGGGTTTGTTCTATCTATTAATACCGATCCGCCATGATTAAGATTGAACGAAACAGAAGGGATTCCTTTTCCCAGCTCTATCTTAGAAATAAATTTAGGATGATACTTTCTCATATACCAACTGATGGCAATGATGTCAAACATGCTTTGATGATTGGAAACAATAATCATTGGTGCGCCTGCAGGCATAGACTGTTTATTGATATAGGTGCACCTGTTTCCAATAAGGTTTAAGCAGCCAATTAAGCTAAGGTTCATTACATCCACACAAACCTTATGAGCTTTATATCCACCCAGTTTCAAACTTAGCCATTGAAGCACATGAAAAATCAAGAGCATCATGAAAAAGACAAAGGCGAAGATTGCCGTTATGGGGTAAAGTAAAATCTTTTTAATGGCGATTCAGTTTTGTAGCGGTAGAAGCAATTAATCTACAAAGGTGAGTCAAAAAGATTGATTAGTACTGTCCTAGTGCTATTCGTTTTCCACAATTTGTTTTTTAGTAAATCGGTTATTTTTGGTGAAAACCATACCATGAATAGAGCTGAGGCCAAAAGTATTCAAGAAGTACTAGATCAATTAGATATAATAATAAATGAATGCGTTAGTCAGAATAGTGCCAAAGGCATTTTTGCATACGTGTATCGTAGAACTACCTATGAAATCAAATTGGCTATTGATGCCCAGGAGTTTGAAAACAATGAACTTTTAGAAGAGTTTGATGTGCGATTTGCTAACTATTACATTCAGGCCTATTACCAATATTTTGATGGATTGGAATGTTCGGGAGTATGGAAACAGAGTTTTGATGGCTGCAATGAAAAACTCACGATTATTCAGCACATTTTATTGGGCATGAGCGCGCATATTAATTATGACCTTGCACTTACTACTGCCGAAGTGGCTCGAGGAAAAGAGATAATAATCTGGAAAAAAGATTTTGATAAGGTGAATGACATTCTTGCACGCATCGTAAATGACCTTCAGGATAGTTTAGCTAAAGTTTCACCGCTCTTTTTTCTGCTGGATTGGGTAGGAA
>JAUICR010000004.1 GCA_030427785.1 Bacteroidia bacterium
TACAGATGTGTGGCAAGACTACAGCCCACTATACTGGGTGATTTGAATAAAGCAAACAACTTGTTTACAGACTAATTGAACAGTTTTACACTTAGGTTTGCATTGTTTTACATTGTGACAAACTTTATCTGAATTGATTGATGCAGATTTACCAAAAAGTATCAGCCCAAAGTAAATCTGAACCACAATAAAATCTTATCATATGAACAAGAGAAAATTAATGTTATCCCTATTTTTCATCCCTATGGCGTTTATCACGGCATGTGCTCAGGATGTACCTACCAAGGATATGGATCTAAAAACTGCTGAAGAGATACAGGTACTCAAAAAGGAAAATGCAAGTATTCACCCTTATGGTGGCTGGTATTGCCCAGATAATTTAGGTGGTTTTCCTCCGGTAGATGTCTATGACTTAGCCAAAGTGCCTGTAGTGAATGGCCGAATGCCAACCAAAGAAGAAACTCAAAACGGAACGTCTCTTATGTATTTTGACCCTAGCGAGTTTCCAACGGCTACGCCAATGGAGATTTCATTGCCTAAGCTAGCGCGCTATTATTCGCAAAATACCGAACAAAATGAGTTGGTCATTATTATTCAAGCAGTAGTGGTGGATCAAGATACGGTGGTAGGTTTCAGGTATTTAAATGGGGGCAACGGCACCTCCTGGTACAATGAGGTTGATATTCTCTCTGCAAAAGAGGTTTCAGAATTGGGTTCAACTCCATTTGTATTTTTAGAGTCGAAAATAAATGCTCCTAAGGAAAAAGTGTGGGAAGCCATTGCCAACACTGAGTATGCCAAGAACTTAGGAATTTATTTTGATAAGGAAGCATTTTTTGAATCACCTTGGACCAAAGAATCCAGAGTGAAGTTGCAACACCATGAAATGGTAGGTGAGGTGGCTAATGGCATTATCATGACACTTTTCGGTAACATTTACCTTCAGATAGACTACAATCGACTTGGGCATCAGTCGGTAGAAAAGATTCTGATTATGGATAATGAAGATGGTAAAACCTCAACAATTCAATTGGTTTTTGGCCCTTTTGCAGAAGCTTATAAAAGCGAACAAGCCTATTGGGAAGAATGGCTGGAAGAAGTACAAAATGCGAGTAGTAGGGAGTAATTAAAGATTTTTAGACCTGATAGCTTTTTAGAACTTGTATGGGCTCGTAGTGATACCAATGCAAAAGCCCCATTCCCTACTCCTGTGGTTCTGCAAACCACAGAAAGAAATGAAGCTTAAACGTAAAAAGGAAAGGCTTGGGATGCTCGTTCGATTACGGTCAAGGTCTCGCTCCTTTTATACTTGAATCCAAGCCCCTTCACTTTCGCACCGAAACCTCACAACCTTCCTTCACTAGCCTGTGGTTCTGCAAACCATAGGGGGAAGCAAAGCTATTTAGTTTTTCAAAACTACAGTTTTGTTCTGGTTCACAGACCTGACAGGTTTCTAAAACCTGTCAGGTCTCATGCAGCGAATTGCTAGCCAAAATAAAGGAAATAGTCAGATAATCTTTTCCAAAATTCATTACACCTATTAAGTGTTTTCCACAGTGCGCTTACTCTTGGCTTGCCGAATCGTCTTCTACCATTTGTACTACCTGATATACGTTTTTGCCATCTTGCGTTAAAGGCTGAAAATAGGTGCCACTATAAAAAACGTACTTCACGCCTTGGATGTCTACTTCTTCACCGCCCTCCGGAATGTTGCTAACCACGGCCCCATCAGGAGATTCGATTACTTTGTAGCCATCGCTCACCTTTTCATAAAAAACTCCTGCGTAGTAGTAATAGGTAATGTCGTTTATGACGACCATTTCTCGTTCATCAGGAACCTCCACTACTACAATGTTTACAGGAGCAGGCACAACATTGTAGCCCCCGCTTACTTCTACATAATACACACCACTGTCGTAGTAATAAATTTGATTCATCAGTGATACTGTAACGGCTGTGGCAACCATAGTAGCCATAAAAAATCCTACCGGATGATAAGCTGGCCCATAATAGTAAGGATGATAGGGGTGGTAGTGGTATGGGTAATATCCCCTATGACCATTGTAATAGCGGTTATAATGATTTTGATTCACCTGAACGTTTCTATTAATCGTGGTGCTATTATCAATATTAATATTGTTTCCCCCGCCTGGGCGATTGCCTGCGTTTGCTCCACCGTTAGGGCGGTTTCCAGTATTTCCACCATTAGCAGGTCGGTTTCCGGTATTAGGTCTATCACCAGTAGATGGCCTATTGGCCGATCCACTATTTCCTGTACTAGGGCGAGTGGCAGGCTTGGTAACATTTCCAGTAGAGGGCTTGGTAGCCGGCCTGGTAGAAGGTGTGGGTCTTGTAGAAGGTGTAGGTCGAGTATTCCCTGTGGATGGCCTTGTTGCAGGTCTGGTGGCTGGTTTGTGCTGCGAGGTTTGAGGCCTGGTAGGCGATTGTCTTGCACCACCATTTATTGAGCCTGTGTGAGCCCGTGCTCCTCCGCCACCTCCGCGACCACCGCCACCATGAGGCATTCTTTGGGCTGTAAGTTCTAATATGGGTAAAAGGCAAATAAGTAGTATTACGCTGAAATTTATCTTCTTCATGACTAGAGTTTTTTCTTAATTAGGTCGCTTTCTGTTGATCCTTCAGGTGGACTAAATTCAAATAAGGTATTGGGTAATTTGGGATTAGACACCCAATTGGTAAAGGTAGCCACATAGGTTTGTGAGTTTTTATCACCCAAGCCATAAATTTCTAACTGTACAGGTAAATGAGTTTTGCTATCTACCAAAATGAACATTTCAAGGTGGTTATTCTTTGCATAGATTTCATGACATTCTATTTCCCCAAACATGCGGTTTTCGAGCAGAGAAACGGTATCGCTCATGGCTATAATATCGTCAGTAAGGGTTGGATAAAAGAAATCAGCCGCTGGAAATTCCATAATAAAGTTGGTATGAACAGAGTCTATCACTCTAAGCAATTTGCGGGGCACTTCAATGGTTTCGTATGCATTGGCTTCGTAGTCAAACACAGAGAGGCTGGTATTATTATACCACACAGCCTTGCGCTCACCCTCATTTACGGTATAAAAATACATTTGACTATGGCCGTTTATGTAGGCATCGGTTTGTTTGAAGGTTTCGGTCCCATTGTTTTTTTCGGGCGATGATTCGGTGGTGCTTACCGTAAAGCTACAGGAGTTTAGTTCGCCAATGGTTTTGGTAAGTTGATCTAAAACCCCAATCGCGTCTTCATCGTAATATTTGCTGCTTTCTTTTTGACAACTAGAACTTAGCCCTCCAATTAGAATCAGGCTGAGTACAAGTTTTAAGGGAGCTGTTGTTTTGATAATCATATTGTGAGTGGTAGGATTAAGTTCATAAAACTAAGATATTTGAGACTATTGGTTTATTTATTTTTCATTTTGTATTGGTGGCAGGGTCTTGATTAAAGACTGTGGAAAGCGTTGAATATAAGTCTGGGTGCTTTTTCTTGAACAACTTCGGTCTTTCAAAAAAATACTCGGATACCACGGCCAGAAACTCTTGATCGTTAGTTACGGCATAAGGATTTATATCGCTTTTACCCTTTAGAATATCTTGGGTTTTTAATCGTATTTGTTCTATCCACGGGAGAATCGCTTGGTTGTCCAATACCACTTTTGGCAACCCATCAATGTAATTATCGGCTTTGTCAAATAAATGTACAAATTCATGTATCCCCACATTTTTCTTGTCTGTGGTATTGTCAAAACCCAAGTGAAGCGCAGGTTTGGAGAAAATAACAACATTATTCATTACACCGCCTGAGCCTACCATGCCGCTAATTCCACGCCCTTGGCCCTCTAGCTGAAAGTTTGAATCAAACAAATCAGGATAAAGCAATACTTCGTAGAGGCTGCTGTACTCCCAATCAGGAAAAGCAAAAACGGGAATAACGGCACTACTGGCCACCAATAATCGATCTTCATCGGTTACGTGGGTTTTCACTCCGGTAATTTTCACACGGGCCAAAAAACGCAGAATGTCATTTTCAAAGGTTTCTTTTTTGGCAGAATTTAATTGAGAGTAGAAAAGTACTTTGGATTGTAAAAAACTCCTCCACTCAGAAGGGAACTCTGATGGAACTTGTAGAGGGCTCTTTTTTTTCTTTGGCCGGAATACCAGCCAAAAAGCAAAAACTATAGCAAGAAGAAAAAGTAGCTGAACCAAAGAAGCGAGGAAGTTTGTTTAGGACTAATCGTGATAATCAAAAATAGGTGACTTATAAATACCAACAAACCTAAATAAATAGCGTGCGCGCCACGGTCTACCAATTTGGATCTTTATGAAAAGTATACCCGATAGAGAATTCAAAAATATCGGCAATGTTTTCATGGGCTTTTATGGCAAAGCCAATATTGTAATGGTCCTTTATTCTATATCGAATTCCAATTCTTTCGTAGTAGGGCCTGCGGTCAAGGTTTTCTTCATTTCTATGAAGGTAAAATCCTAAATCTATTGGAATGTAAAGGTTCTTAGTTATTACCCATTCCCACGAACCTGTAATGGCAAATGACATGGACTTTGAGAAGTCTGATGCATCCGAAGTGTTGCGGTCATTCGCACCCTCGCACCACACTACATCTAGCCCAAACCCTAGACGGTACTTATAATTGATTTGTCGCAAAAAAGTTGTGCTTACGCCTATTTTAGCATAGTTGGGCCCGTTGTCTATATAGTTTTTACTCCCTCCTAGCAGGGTGATATTGGCCACATTATTCTTTTTGTACGGCTTTACATAAGTGGGATAGGTATGTACTTCCGGCTTGTTTAATTTATAACTAAGCCCTAAAGTTAGCGGAACAACATTTACCCCTAAATTGGGTAATTTAATAGCTCCGTTAGAAAAGTGCTTAAACCCCAAGCTACCATTGATGGCCCATCGTGGGCTGAATTTATAATTGGCCGATAAGGCGAAATTTACATAACTGTTTACAGAACTACCCAAAAATATTTGATCGGGGTTTTCTACGGGATCATAAGGATTGGCATTAAAAGAATATCCAACTGCGCAACTGTACGAAAAGCTTAAATGCTTACTCTTTTCAAACTTGAACGGGATATTGAAAAAGAAGTACACCGCTAGAGGGTCGCCAATGATGTCACTATGAAAAGTACCACCGTACAAGCCAATTCCTAAATAAGGTCTGCGATATACCGTGCTGTACACATCGGTGGTATCTGTGTTTCTAAAGCTCAACCTAAAGTCTAAACCCGCGTAGTTTGTGCTGTTTGCTACTTCTTTTCCTTTTTCGCTACCATCATTTAGTACCAATCCATTTTCTATTCTAGAGTCAAGGTATATCGCTCTTTTGGGTTTTCCAGATTCTTTGTGCTGAGCCATGACACCATGAGTGGTACACAAAACCGTAAGCAGGAGCGAACCAAAAATGGTGGCATATTTTTTCGGAAATACTACAAAAGGGCAAGCGAAAATCTTGTTGAATCGAGCGGTCAGCATATAGGTTCTACAATACAATCAACCTAACCAATACAAAAGGCACAAGGGTTGAGTTTTTACGTAAATGTGATTTTTAAAAATAGGGGCCGAAAATAATCAATCATTTCAATATGAATGGGTCCTACCCACTATTCCAGTTTTATGCGCAGGGTAGAGTATACTACCATTAATCTATATGATTTTTAGAACCGGAATCCTACCTGACCTCCTATCCAGAACTGTACATGGGTAGGTTTATTAAGATCATAGAATGTATTGCTATAAACAATGTTTTGACCTAAGTAATAACCATAGCTATCGGTGTCTGCATTATACATTTGCGTAGCATATACACTCAAGGATGGGCCTAAGTAAATTTCCATCCATTTGCCTAACTGCACGGCTATATTCGATTGAAAACGGCCAATCACGTTGACATCATCTTTATCAAAATCATTTTGGCTTAAGTAAGAAACTGTAGCTTCAAATTCTATTAAGCTATTTGGCGTTAAATGCATCCGGCTTCCTACTCCATATCCAAATGTCCAAAGGTGATTGACTTCATTAAAATTGGAGCTGGTAGTAAAAATGTTGTAAAAAGCATCCACACCTGTTTTAAAAGATAAGGTGGCAGGAAACAACTCATTGTATTGAAGGCCTATGCTCTGATACCCATGTTTTGAAAAACTTATGAAACCAATGGGAACCCCGGCCAATACCGTATCAGAAATGTTTATTAGCCCGAGTTGCAGCCCTTCTAGTTTATAGGCAACATTTAGCAAACCTGAAATTTGACTTCCAACAATATGTTGACTGGCATTGCTAATAGCAGAAACCTGGAGTCCAATTGTTTTATTGGTAACGTTAGAAAACCCGGTAGCCTGCAGTCCGTAGAGGGTGTCGGCCAATGAGCTTATGGCTGATATTTGGCCACCCATTACATTTTTTGCTTGATTGTATATCCCTGCAGCTTGTAGCCCTATAAAGTTGTGTAAATTACTATTGGCAATGCCGGCCAGCTGCATTCCTTCAAAGGTGTTGTGATTGAAATTGATAATGCCGGCCACTTGCAGTGCTCTTGAGGGTCCGTGCACAATATTGGTAATGCCGGCCACCTGCATTCCTTCAAGCTTCTCGTTTAGGATATTTACAAAAGGGCTCAGCTCAAAACCTTGCACACCTCCATTGTCGCCACCAAAGAGATTAAAGCTAAAGTGATTTGTAGTGGTTTTGGCCGTATCCACATTGATACTTAGCCCGGGTAATACACTGAATTGTCCCATTACCGGCCTTTGCTGTGCTACGCCTATACTGCATTGAATGCTGATCAAGGCAAGGATTGAAGTTCTAAAAATAGTAGTCATTATAAGTATTTATAGTTCTAAGACAATTCAAATCGTAATGACCCCTACTTACATAAGATTTTTTTTGGCGAGTAATTTTACTTATTTGCTGTACATGAAGGAGAGCTAAATAAAACAGGCTAATATTGCTGCTTGGTAATTGATAAAAATGCACAGGCAAGATTCCACTATACAGTTTAGCGTTATTATGCCCATTTATAATGGGGACAATGCAGCCCATGTGAGTGAGGCCATACAAAGCTTGTATGATCAAACACTTAGAGCTCATGAAATAGTGATTATTCAGGATGGGCCCATTTATGAGGAACTTCATGAAGTGCTAAAATCTTGGATGGTAAAGATGCCTGAGATAAAACATGTAGTGCTTAAAGTAAATCAAGGTTTATCTGGCGCTCTTAATGCAGGAATTGATGCCGCTAGCCATGAGTGGTTGGCCCGAATGGATGCAGATGATATTTGTTTGCCACATAGATTTGAGAAGCAAGTCGATTACATAATGACCCATCCCGAAATATCCATTCTTGGCTCATGGATTGTAGAATACGATGAGAACATGGAGGAAGAGATTGCTACTCGCAAACTACCCGAAACGCACTCCGAATTGATGAAGTATGCCCAATGGCGATGCCCGTTTAATCATATGACGGTGATGTACAAAAAATCAGCACTGTTAGATTTGGGCAAATACAAAAACTACGGTGCAGTGGGAGATGATTATGAATTGTGGGCCAGGTTTCTGATGAATGGATACAAGGCGGCAAACATTCAGGAGAATCTGGTAAATGCACGTACGGGCAAAGATTTTTTTGGTAATAGAAGGCGAGGGTGGAAGTATTTTAAAAATGAACTGCGTGAGATAAACGATTTGTATCGGCTTAAATTGATTAACCCATTACAGTACAGTTTTCACTTTATCACCAAGTTTATTGTTCGTATGTCGCCACCATTTCTGGTAAAGATTATTTACAGAGGAATTCGTAAAACCTCTTAGCTTGAAAAAGTCACTATTTAAGAATATCGGTTTTTTGACCTTTTCGCAGGCCGCTAATTATATAGTGCCGCTTATTACCATCCCATACATTACCAGGGTGGTGGGTCCCGAAAATTATGGATTAATAGAGTTTGCCACAGTAGCTATGCTGTACTTTTCGGCTGTGGTTATTTACGGATTCAACACTACAGCAACACGAAAAATAGCCGAGACTCCTGACAATATAGAGAAGGTGTCGTTTATTTTTTCTTCTGTCTTTTTTGCCCGATTGCTTTTGTTTGTCTTAACCAGCGTGCTGTTTTTTGCCTCCTTATTTTTAATTCCCAAGTTTAGTGAGCAGTCTATTCCCTTACTTTTTGCGTTTCCTATTGTGCTTGGCTGGGCGCTGTATCCTGATTTTCTTTTTCAGGGTTTGCAAAAGTTAGAAGTTATTGCCATAGCAAATTTTTGCCTGAAGCTAATGGCAGCTGTCATGGTTTTCGTATTACTGAAATCACCTGAAGACTTCTATTTTGTGCTCGGCATTAATGCGGCTGCACAAATCATCGTTAGTCTCGTTACTTTAATGTTGGCTTTTAAGCTGGTGAAAAACCTGAAATTACTTCCGCCTAATATGAAAGCCATTAAAACCTCGATAAAGGGTGGCACCTATGTTTTTCTATCTCACTTTTTCACCCGTATTAGCACTTTCGGAACGATCATTTTTTTGGGCTTTATGCTGAGTGATGAAGACCTTGGGCTTTTTGCAGCAGGTTGGAAGCTGATAATGGTAGCCCAAAGTTTTTTGTTTTTACCCTTGTTCGGAGCACTATTTCCGTACCTCACCAACCTTTACAAAACAGACCAACCGCAATACCATATTCAGTTTAAGCGTGCCTTGTATGTCATGCTGGTCGTTACCCTGTTTTCGGCATTGGTGCTTTTTTCGGCCCCAGCTTTTTTTATTCAATTGGTTTTTGGCGAAAGCTATTTAGCGGTGGTTCCTTATTTGCGCATCATGTCAGGTATTTTGGTTTTTACTACCCTCAGTCATTTTGCCTTGCACCAAGGATTAATCATTTTAAAAAAAGACAGACAGTACCTTACTATCATCGTGTTGGTGGGATTAATTTCACTGGCACTGAATTACGTTTTTATCAGTCAAGCGCAATTGGCTGGAGCAGCCTGGGTAAAGTTGTTAATGGAAGTTCTGTTGGCGCTCTTTAGCTGGGTATACTACAAAAGGGCAATAAAGAAACAAGCAGCTCTTGCAGCTTAAGATCCAAATATTGACCTTAACTCCTTTGGGCTTTTTAAGCTCGAAATACCCCAGTACTTTTCTACCACCTCTTTTTGTTTAGTGCTTATTTCATGTGGGCTATAGGTGGCAAATGCCTTTACCACTTCGTCCATTTCTGCATCGGCCTTTTGTTTTTCGTTGCCATCGTACATAGAGGTGTGGCGTTGCAGTTCTTTATCGGAAGTGCTTACCACCCGATGCTCTTGCTTGAAAATATAATGAGGTTTGCCAAGATACACACAGTAGCCTATATGAGTTCCTACACTGTTAGAAACGGTCATATCAGCCAGGCTAATAATGGTGCGATGCCGAGCTATAAAATGACGGTCAAACCGATGGCCTGATGTTACAATTCGAAACCCCTCTTGCTCATACCGTTTTACTTGGTCGGTCTTAAGGGCATCCAAAAAATAGAGTGAAACAAGAACAGTGTCAAAGTCAACTTTGATTCGATTTACTTCTGTAATGAAATCTTCGAGACTAAATTCTCTACTTTGATTTACTATACTATGACTAGGGAAAACGAGTAATACACGGCCCAGTTTTGCCTTCAGCAAAGCCATTTTTTCAGGATTGAAAAGTTCATCCGCATAATGAATATAGGGGCCTACACAAACGGCTTCTTTAGCAGGTAACTTTTTTTCGATGGCCTTTTTTCTGTTGTCTCCAAAAGTGATTATCCTTTTGGTATACCAATACTTTTGATCAGCATGAACCATTCCTCCCCAAAATACGCCATGTTCTAAATAGGCGTTGAGGTCATTTTTTATACCTGCAAATTTCTTTAGATAATGTGCATGTCCGTACAGGTTATTATCTATCACAAGTTCTTCGGGGCCATACGGCAAGGGTTGACTTAATGCGGTATAATCAAAAAGTGATATGTTTTTTCTGCGCTCACACTCTGCAGTCAGCTTCTGGCCGTTTTTTATTTTAAAAAACGAAAACATCAAGTGTGCAAGAAGTGGAAATTGGATAAAGCTTCTTTTTAGAATATCCTTCATGAGGGTGAGAAAAACAGGATTTGGATGGCGGCAAATTTATAATAAATAGCAGGGGGATTGAGGAACTTTGAGGCATACTAACACCATACTATGATTGTTAAGGGTTACTGTTTGAAATGTTGGTAAAGGCAGCTCCCGTGTTATTTTCAGAATCCATAGTTTTACGAGCGCCTAAAACAGACTACAATTGTACCTACAGTACTTGCCTTTTCTTGCTTTTATCACGGCTTTTGTGATAACCTATTTTTCGGTACCAGCTATCATTAGGCTCTCTTTGGTGAAGCGCCTTTATGATGTACCTGACGATAGGAAAAAACATGCTAAGAGAATTTCTCCATTGGGTGGTATGGCCATTTTTGGGGGAATGATTATTTCCTTCGTTTTTTTTACAGCTCATTTAGCTAACCCTGCGCTCAACTCGGTACTTGTTGCGCTTTTTATTCTTTTCATCACAGGTGTCAAGGACGATTTGTATCCGCTTACGCCTTATAAAAAATTAGTGGGACAGCTACTGGCCGTGCTTATTGTAGTTCTTCAGGGTGATATTAGGCTAGAGAGTTTTTATGGGCTTCTTCAAATTCACGAATTGCATTATTGGGTAAGTGTGGCCATTACGGTTTTCTTTTTTCTGGCTATTGTTAATTCCTTCAATTTTATAGATGGTATAAATGGCTTGAGCTCCAGCATAGGTATAGTAATCAGCCTTACTTATGCATTTTGGTTTTACTATTTGGGCGAAGACCTGTTCCTTATTCTTTCACTTACCATTGCAGGTTCGCAGCTGGCATTTTTGCGCTACAATCTTATAGATGCCAAAATATTTATGGGTGATTCTGGATCTATGATTATGGGCTTTCTTGCCGCAATTCTCACCATATATTTCCTCCAAGCCAATGAGCGAGCCCAAGAGGTATTGCTACTTAGAATAGACGCTATGCTATTCAGTTTTGCAGTAATTATTATTCCGGTGGTAGATACGATTCGCGTAATGTTTGTGAGGGTGTTTGTTCTTAAAACCTCACCCCTAAAGGCAGATAGAAACCATATTCATCATACCCTACTTGATATAGGCCTGAGTCATTTTCAGGCTACTATTAGCTTAGTTTTGGTCAATGTATTTTTTATTGCCTTTACTTTTTACTTAAATGATTATATCCGCGCGTCCTACCTATTTGTGCTGGTACTACTTTTGGCATTAGGTTTTTCACAAATACCTTTTTTAATAAAGAGAAAACAAAAAGAGATGGGCACGTACAAAAACATGGATAATGCTTAATTCTGTAAGTGGGCGTACTGTTTTCTTGCTGCTGCTTTTATTTTTAAGCATGCCATTTGGAATTGGCCCTGTAACAAATATTATCCTGCTTTTGATTTTGCTAAATAACCTGCTGGGGCTGAAACTACAGCAATGGAAAAAGGGCGTGCAGTCAAACATTTTTATCGTTTCAGCAGCTTTTTACCTTTTATCGCTTTTGAGCCTTTTGTGGACAACTAATGTAGAGCAAGGCTTACTCCAACTCGAAACAAAATTTACTTTTTTGCTGGCTCCTTTGGTGCTAGTAGCCAGTACTAGTGATGAGGTAAGTAAGAAGAAAGATAGTATACTCAAAGCTTTTATTGGTGGCAATATTGCGGTGGGGCTTGCGGCCTTAGGCATTGCGTTACTAAACACAATAAAGACTGGAAACACCTATTTCTTAGGTTCTGATGGTTTGACCCAAATTTCATTTTTTACCTATGAGCAACTAGCCAAGCCCTTTATGCACCCCGGGTATTTATCTATGTATGTAGGCATGGCCATTATTATTAGCCTGTATTTTTTGCTAAAAGAAAAAGGAAATACACGTGTTGTGTATACCATATTAATTGCTTTTTTGTTTGTTGTAATGGTGTTGTTGCAAGGCCGTATTAATATGCTTGCCTTGCTAATGGTATTGGGCTTAGGAGCTTTAATTATGGCTATAAAACAAAAGGCTTATAAGATACTTTTCTTACCCTTAATACCGGGCGTACTTTTGTTGGGTTTTGTAGCTTTTGGCTCAGAAAGCATAAAAGCGCGTTACTTGCAAATTCCTGACTTCAGCTACGATATTTCGGGCAATGATTTTAACAGTGCAACCTATCGTTTGGCAGAGTGGAAGTGCGCCAGCGATGTTATTGCAGAACAGCCTTGGCTGGGCACAGGGGTTGGTGCCAATTGGGAGGCCCTGTTCGAGTCGTATGAAAACAATAAGTTTTGGGCAGGCCTTGAGCGCAAGTTCAATGCTCATAATCAATACGTAGAAACCACCATAACTATTGGTTATGTAGGTTTAATGATTTTGCTGCTCATGCTATTTATCTATGGTAAAATTGCCTTGGCAAACAAAGATTACCTGACCCTTGCCTGCCTGGCGTTTTTTGCCATTTCTATGTTGACAGAATCTATGTTGGAACGCTCGGCCGCGGTACTTTTATTCACCTCATTTTTTCCCCTCATGCTAAGTATGAGGCCAAGTGCAGAGAAAGGCGATTCTGATTAAAGCAAGGCCAATAGTCCGCCTAATTCATTCAGGTCAATGCCAGAGTTGTTGTCTTTATCTAGTACACCAAAGTTTTCAGCTATTTTTCCAATAGACTCTCCTTTGGATATCAAGTCATTTTTATCGATATCTAGTAAAGTAAAAAGCTCAGAAATTTGAGATAAACTGGAGTTAGAGTTCAAGCTGTTCAACAGAGTCAAAGCCTGGCTGGCTGAACTTGCAGTTTTGCTAAATCCACTAGTGCTGTCGCAGCTCGATAAGGCAAGGATTACGCCTAAAGAAAATAATACTTTTTTCATGCTGTGTGTAATTTGTAGAGCGAAAGTAAACGAATTGACTAAAGTGAAGCCATATATAGAAAACAGAAATACATTTTACTCAATGCTACAGGTCTCTTCATCTAATTCTACCTCAAGGGTAACGTGTTTAAAATTAAATGGTGCTAACTCGTCTTTAAGCAATTTTTTAATTTCGAGTAAAGAGTTGAGGTCTTTAATATGATTGAGTTTGATATGTGTGGTAAAAACATGACGCTCTCCATCCAATGACCAAATATGACTTTGATGAAGTGAGCTTACCTGTGGTACTTTAAGAAGTTTTTCTTTTATTTTTTCCAGATTAAGTTCTGCTGGTGCTCCTTGCAGAAAAACAAAAAGAGTTTCTTTTAATCGCTTGGCTACGTTCCACAAGATATAGGTGGTGATAATAAGCGAAAGAGCGGGATCCAGATATTGATTTGGGTAAAATTTAAGTACAATGGCCACCAATAGCACGGCTGCCCAGCCAAGTACATCTTCTATCAAGTGCCATGATATTACTTTCTCATTCAAAGTTTTGCCACCACTCATTTTGTAGGCAGCATATCCATTTACCGCCACACCCAGCAATCCAAATACAATCATACCATTAGCATCTGAGGATTCGGGTGTGATAATACGCGCCACGGCCTCCGAAATCATATAAATGGAGCCAATAATGAGTACCAATGAATTGATAAGGGCACCTAGCAGCGTAAAGCGGGTATAACCAAAACTGAATTTATTATTAGGTTCTAGTTTCGATTTTTGATCTAAATACCATGCTAACCCCAATGAGATGGTATCGCCTAAATCGTGAATGGCATCAGACATGATGGCCACACTATTCACATACAAGCCACCAAAAAATTCAACTACCGTAAAACCTGCATTTAAAAAAAAGGCGGTTTTCAGGTTCTTTCCAGAATTGTTGTGGGTGTGAGTATGCGACATAGCACAAAGGTATATTCCAAGCGTTCTTTTAGGGAATTTTCTTTTTTAGATTCATCCTGTATAAGGCCTTTCCGTTGGGTTTTTAAAGAACAGCTTTTTGCTAATGCGTATGTTCTGTCTCTTCCTTTTTCATTTCGCCCATTAGGTAATAAGCGCTGTTCCACGCTATTTTTTTGCTGAGGTCAAAAGGGCCAATGTCTGTTATCTCTACCCAGCCTTTATCGGTAGCGCCAATTTGCACTTCTATAGGTTCAAAAGCCCATTCAATGTTGCCATTGCGTTTTACTTTAGTAGCAGAAAAAATGAAGTATTTCTCTGCTTCCTGTACTACGGCCTCTGTAGGTACAGCCAGAGACTGTAGGGTGTCAATCAGTATCTCGCCACGCACGTACATGCCAGGTAGTAGTAGTCCTTTTTTGTTTTCAATGTCTGCGTGTAGATGGATGGCTTTTGGGTCTTGCTCAAAATTTTTGCCTACCGAGAAAATGATGGCCTCCATCTCAGCTTTGTCTTCGGATTCTACGCGAAAGCGCACCCTTTGACCCTCTCTTATTTTATGCATATCCTTTTCAAATACCATAAGATCGGCATGGATATGATCGATATTCACAATTTCGAATAGCTCAGTTTGTGGAGAAACATATTGGCCCGTTTTAATTTCTACGGTGCGCACATAGCCATTTATAGGTGATTGAATACCTACTAACTCGCTGATGCTTCCGTTTTGAATTGACTCCGTGGAAAGATGAAAAAGTTTGAGCTGAGCTGCTAATCCACTTACGATAGATTTCTTAGATAAATATTCAGATTCGATTTTTTGAAAATCTTTACCGGACCCTACGTTTTCACTGTATAGCTTTTTCTGGCGAAGAAATTCCTTTTCTAAGTACTGTAGTTCATTCCAGTTGGTTGCATAATCTGTCTGTAATTGAATCAAATCCGGGTGACTAACAGTTACCAGTATTTGGCCTTTCCGCACTTTTTGGCCCTCTATCACTTTTATGCTCGCCACGTTGGCCCCTATAATGGCCGTAACACTGGCCTCGTTTTGGGGAGGAACTTCGAGCACCCCATTAGCCGAAACATACGAACCAATATTACGTTTGCTCAGTTCAGATACTTTTACATTCATGCTTTTAAACTGGTCTTCGGTAAAGTATACCACATCCACATGTGCATCTTCATGCGTGCCATGGTCGTGATCATGGTTGTGGTTGGCATCAGGTGTTTTATTACAAGCTACTACAAGCAATAAGCCGGCTAATAGTGCTAGGTATTTAGTTATGTTCAATTTCATTTTGTATTTCTTTGAGCCTATTGGCCAGTTATATATTCGAGATTGATAATAGCTTGGTTGTAGCCATTAAGAGTTTCTAGGTAATTGAGCTTAAGCTCCAGTGCGTGATTTAAGTTCACAAAGTATTCGGTGTAGCCTATAGCGCCACTTTCAAAGCTTTTTTGAACATTAGTAATAATAAGATTGGACTGAGACAAGGCTTTTTCTTCATAGTATTTGAGGCTATTGCTGTACTTTACTACCTCCTGAAACTGCCGGTCATACTCTCCTTGAATTACCGTCTCATAATATTCAGCATTGGTCTGAGCAATCTGGGCTTTGAGTTTTGTTAGGTCTATTTCGGCTTTGTACGAATTAAAAAAGAGAGGAATAGAAATACCGGCTTGTACACCCGTAAAACGGTCGGAACCTGTGGCAATACTACCATCAGAAGTAGGGCTCCCAATCATAGATAGGTTAAAATATCCTATGGACAAATCGGGAAGCATTTTAGCCGATTGCACACCTTTTTCTGCCTCGGCTATTTCCACTTGTTGTTTGGCTATTGCCAGCTGTGGATTGTTGTACACAGAATCTGAATAGGCGATAGCATATGGCATTTTCAAATCAATAGCTGCAGGCTCAAACCTCAGTGTAAGGCTGTCATTGAGCAATACGTTGAGCAGGTTTTTTTGCATAGCAATATCTGCCTGCAGCATCCTTTTATTATTCTGTACATGGTATACACTGGTTTCGGCTGCAGTTAGTTCTAAATAGCTACTAGCCTCGGTTTCATATCGCACTGTGGCTGCGTGCAAAAACCGTTGGTAAATACTATCCTGATATAGGAGCAGCTTTTCTTTTTCCAATAAATATGTTAACTCATACCAGGCTTTTTTTATGTCACGTTTTAGCTCGTTTTCTACTACTCTCAATTGTTGCTTACTAGCTATAATTTGCTCTGTAGAAAGTTTCCTTTGTTTGGAGTACACGGTAGGGAATTCTATCTGCTGATTAACCATAAAGCCCATATCCGTTTCGAAACTGTTGTACTGCCCGTACTCCATTACCACTTCAGTTTTATTCAAGTTCCAAGCGGCAGCCTTACCCTTTTCGCGCAGCTCCACATTTGTTTTGGCAGCTCGCACATAGCCGTTGTTTTTTAAGCCAGTTTGTAGCGCCTCTTCCAGGGTGTTAATAGCTGTTCCACCAGTGTTTTGCGCGGATAGGGAATGGCCACCAAGCAAAGAAATAGCGCCTACCAATATGAGGGCAGTGACCATATTAGGTCTTGTTTTTTCTGAGCTGCGGGTTTCTACCCATCTGTACAAAATGGGAAGAACGAATAGGGTAAGCAGTGTGGCCGTAATCATTCCGCCTATTACCACCGTGGCAATGGGCTGCTGCACCTCAGCACCGGCTGAGGTAGAAATAGCCATGGGCAAGAAGCCCAGTATATCGGTTAGCGCGGTAAGCAGTATCGGCCTTATTCTACGCTTTGCACCTTTTCGTATCCTGTCGCTAAGGTTGCTTTCACCTTCCTCTTTCAGCTCATTCCAGCCGCTTATGAGTACCAGACCGTTCAGTACTGCTACCCCAAAAAGCACAATAAAACCAACCCCAGCCGAAATGCTAAAAGGCATATCGCGGAGCCAAAGTGAAAACACGCCACCAATGGCGGCCAGAGGAATCGCTATGTAAATCATGGCTGTTTGTTTTAAGGATTTTAAAGCAAAGAAGATTAGTACGAAAATGAGACCTAAAGCCACAGGTACCACCAGTTTTAGCTGTTTGGTAGCGCGTTCTAAATTTTCGAAAGCACCGCCATATCTGATATAATAGCCTGGTGGTAATGTGAGCTGCTCATCTAACTTTTCTTGAATTTCTGCAACTAATGACTTGGTATCACGGCCGCGCACATTTACGCCTACATAAGTTCGCCTGTTGGTGTTATCGCGGCTTATCTGCATTGGGCCGGGGCGGTAGCTAATTTCTGCTACTTCTTTTAGCGGAATTTGAGCCCCACTTTCTAAGTTTATAAAAAGGTTTTTGAGATCATCTATATCTGCTCGGTGTTTTCTATCTAGCCTAACCACCAAGTCAAAACGCTTTTCACCTTCAAAAATAACTCCAGCACTTGCCCCCGCAAAGGCAGTTTGCACCATAGTATTAAGACTGACGATAGACATACCGTATTGCGCCAATTTAGCGCGGTCATAAAGAATTGTGATTTGGGGAAGGCCTTTTGTAGCCTCCACTTTCATATCAGCCACACCGGGCACGCTGGCTATTATTCTTCCCATTTCTTCGGCCTTACTGGCCAAAACATCTAAATCTTCACCAAAGAGTTTTACCGCAATATCTTCTCGTACCCCTGAGAGCAATTCATTGAATCGCATTTCGATGGGTTGGGTAAATTCTAGATTGACACCTGGCACAACGCTAATAGCTTCTTTCAGTTTTTCTACCAATTCTTCCTTGTTGCTTGCAGATACCCATTCACTTTGTGGTTTTAGGATGATAAAGCAATCGGCAATATCCATAGGCATGGGGTCAGTAGGTACATCGGCTACACCTATTCGGCTCATTACATGTATGGCTTCAGGAAACTGATCTTTAATAATGCCCTCAATTTTGGTGGTCGTTTCTATCGTTTCGGATAAAGAGCTTCCTGGTTTTAGAATAGCATGAAAAGCAATATCTCCTTCCTCAAGTTGTGGTATAAATTCACCGCCCATCCGGCTGAAGGCAAACACAGCTAAGGCAAGAAGAAGGATGGCTGAGCCAAGTACCCAACGAGATTTGGCTAATACTTTTACCAGGGTTCTTTCATATACATTCTCTAACCAATGTACTGCCTTGTCGCCCCATGAAAGGCGTGCATTTGGGTTTACTTTTAAAAACCAGCCCGACATCATAGGCACGTAGGTCAAGCATAGGATCATTACCCCTATCATGGCAAACATAAAGGTGAGCGCCATAGGCTGAAACATTTTTCCTTCTACCCCTTGCAATACCAAAATGGGGATAAAAACGATGAGGATAATGAGTTGACCAAAAAATGCGGAGCTCATCATTTTGGAAGCCGACTTTATTGCAATTTCATCTTTTTGAGCGCGGCCAATATTTCGGTGTTTCAGTATTTTTTGATGTATGGTAAACACCGTACCTTCTACTATAATAACGGCTCCATCTACTATAATACCGAAGTCGATTGCGCCCAGGCTCATAAGATTGGCCCATACGTCAAACACATTCATAAGGATAAAAGCAAACAGCAGAGAAAGCGGAATGGTAGAGGCTACAATGATTCCTCCTCGCCAGTTTCCTAAGAAAAACACCAAAACAAAAATCACAATTAATGCACCTTCCATAAGGTTGGTACTAACCGTGTCAGTGGTTTTTGCCACCAGATTACTTCTATCTAAAAATGGTTCGATTTTTACACCTTCGGGCAGTGTTTTTTCTATTTCAGCCATTCGGGTTTTTACATCTGCTATTACCTTATTAGAGTTAGCTCCTTTTAGCATCAATATCATTCCGCCCACTCCTTCGCCTTTGCCATCTTTGGTAAAGGCTCCGTATTTTACCGCATGGCCAAATTGTACTTTGGCAACATCTTTTATGGTTACAGGAATCCCGTTGAGGTTTTTTATTACAATGTTTTCAATGTCTTCCAAGCTTCTAGCCATTCCTTCACCCCTTATAAAATTGGCGTAATGGTCTTTTTCAATATAGGCTCCACCAGTGTTTTGGTTATTGTTTTCTAAGGCTTGAAATATTTCGGAAATGGTAATTTTATTGGCTTTGAGCTCATGAGGGCTTATAGCTACTTCATATTGTTTTACTTCGCCTCCAAAAGCGTTTACCTCTACCACACCGGGTACCATAGCCATTTGTCTTCGTATGATCCAGTCTTGCATGGTGCGCAAATCAGCTAAAGAGTACACATCGGCAAATTCTTCATCCACCTCCAGTGTATATTGGTATATTTCTCCAAGCCCCGTAGATATAGGCCCCATAAAGGGTTCTCCAAAACCATTAGGAATATCTTGCTTGATTTCATTTAGTTTTTCGCCTACTAGTTGCCGTGGGAGATAGGTTCCCATATCGTCTTCAAAAACGATGGTAACCACCGAAAGGCCAAAACGCGAAGACGAACGAATTTCTACTACGCCCGGAAGGTTGGCTAAGGCCAGCTCTACAGTATAGGTTACAAATTGCTCTATATCTTCAGTACCCAAATTGGGTGCTTGGGTAATTACTTGTACCTGATTATTGGTGATGTCAGGCACGGCATCTATCGGAACTTGTTTGATGCTCCATATTCCTGCGGCAATGAGAGCCACAGTAAACAGGGCGATTATCAGCTTATTCTTTACAGAAAATGCTATGATAGTATCTATCATAAGGAAATGTTTAATTCAATTTTAATAAAACGAAAACGGTAGGTACAGACGCACCTATCCCATCAAATTGAATTAAACTTTAGGAGGCCTAAATGTGGAAATAAAAGGAGTGTCGGGCAGCATATCCGAATAAAAGGAATGATACTCGGTAGCTACTTCAGCTAGTAAAACACTAAAAAAGGTTTGATCCATCACCATATTTACATGACAACATTGGCACTGGCAAAAAGGCGAACAGGGTTCTTCGGAATCGTTATGGTGATTGTGATTGCGTTGTTCGGTAGATTGCTGTTGATCTTGATACATAATATCTCCACATGGCCAAACCATGAGTGCGCCTAGGTAAAGAGATAATATGGCAGCAATTACTTTCAAGGGGCTAAATATAAATATTTTTAGGAGCTATTCGCCAAAGTTGATGGTCATGCCTAGCAGTAGGCTTGTGGTATTGCTGTAATAATCAACTTGCTCATATGCCAATTTACGTGGGATAAACATACTGTAGTTATTGCGTAGTTCTAGGCTGAATAAAAAGTTTGTGTTAATAGGAAATAATACTCCACAACCTAGTGTGGTACCGGCAAGGCCACGGCTGTTAGTATACTTTTCATTTATCGATCCATAAAGTGGTTGGCCCGATGTAGTTTCACTACGCACGGTACTTACCAAGCCGCCCAAATAAAGCCCTCCATTGGCAAAAAATTTAACTTCCTTACCCACGGTTAATCGGAGCATTACAGGTGCTATTATCTGATTGTAGTGTGAATAGTTTTGATAGGTGTACAAGGCATTCCCACTTTCGTCATAATGGGTACGGTCGGTTTTTGATCCCGTTCTTTCATAACTGAGGCCAAACCTCAGTGATAATTCGTTGGTAAAATGGTAGGCCATAGCGCTACCTACGCCAAAACCGAAATTAGGCTCCTGATGCTCACCATACGATAATCCGTTGCTGGTATAATTTATGGCTGGGCCTACTTCAGTACTTAAAGAGAAGTTACCTTTTTGAGCGCTAAGGCTAAGGGAAAGGGTAAATACTAAAAGGATAAGCGTGTATAAGTTCTTCATGATGTCGTATCTAGATGTTCAAGGTTTGATAATATCGAATATAGGAAGAATATGTTTACAGTTTGAAAATCGAATTATTAGAGAAGCGGTGGGATGGTATTGCCAAGCTGCCTTGATTGATCAGAAAAGTGATAGGTGCCAAAATTGGTTAATAAAAATTTAAGAGTGTTAAAATGGAAACCATGCCACAAGTGGAGGTAAATGGTAGGGAATGCGGTATAGTTTTAATGACCATGACCCTTTTCGTTCATTACATCGCTGTGGGCTGACTCGATTAATGAATAAAATTCAGAGTCAGTTATTTTAATGAAGTCAAACTCTTGAGGAATAGTTAAAATGTGAGGATGAACGCTGTCAAACATGAAGTAAAAATAAGATTCAATATTTTCACTATTCCTTATGCTTAAATGGTCATAAAGAAGTTGAGGGTACTCTAGGGATTTTTTAATAATGTAAGATTGAAAAAAGCTAACATTATCCGCGTCCCATTTTCCATTGATTGAAATTTCAATCCATTTATTCATTTGTGTTGATAAAGGAAGGCTATCAAGGGCGAAAAAGGCCTTAATATATTCCATATGATTGTCATATAAAGGAGCCTGACCAGTATTAGAATACCCAAAAGTCGCCTTAAAAGTTTCAAACGTGTTAGGAAAGCTATTGAAGAACATTTTTTGGTTTTCAAGAGAATGGCTTAGTTTTAATTCACCATAAGATTCTATAATTTTTGTTACACTAATTTTCTGTGAGTAAGTAAAAGTGACTATTAGTAAAAACGATATAGTGATTAGGTTCTTCATTATTGCTTTTCTAAAAAGGGATTAAAACACCTTCGTGTATTAATGGCAATAGGGGGTCTCCTTTTTTTCACAGTACTCCCCTGAAAGAGGTTAAAAACGTACAAATCTGTAGCATTACAAGGTGTTTTTTTTAGTTTTTCTTTCTTATGTGTTTTCCCCAAACCCAAAGTTCTGTCCATCTAGGATCAACTGTCGTAGGACTTGAGTTTTGTCTACCAACTAGTACTAGCAAACTGTCTCTTGTCCAGTCGAGTGCATAAATCTTTTTGTCAGTCTTTATTGTTCCAAAGTCAAACTCTATGGCTTTCGGATAAGTTGTGTCTTTTTCAAAATTTATATATTCTTCACCAAGCATGGTATCCTCAATACCTGTTATATATAGTCGGTCTGGTTTATTGAAGTCTTTAAGTTCAATTTCTTCAGCGTTTTTTATTTTCTTTTCATGCATTTCACCTCCAATAAAACCTATTATTCCTCCTATGATTGCCACAATGACTATAAAACCAATAAACCATTTACTCCTAATAGCTTCTGTCATCATTTAGTACTTCATTAAATGCACGCCAACTAATTTCTAAAACAACTTAGTGTATTTATGGCAATAGGGAGTTCCACCTTTTTTATCGTAATAATCTTGGTGGCGATCGTCTATCTCACTGTAAAAAGGCCCGGCCTTAGTAAGTTCGGTAGCTACTTTATAGCCTTTGGCTTCCAGTATTTTTATCAGTTTCTCAGCAATTTCTTTTTGCTCTTCACTCAGATAAAAAATAGCCGAGCGGTACTGTTCGCCAATATCAGGACCCTGGCGGTTTACTTGAGTAGGGTCGTGAGTTTCAAAGAAAATTTTACAAAGGGTTTCATAATCTGTGATGGTGGGGTCAAAAATCACCTCTACCGTTTCGGCATGGCCAGTACGCCCTGTACACACTTCTTTGTAGCTAGGGTTTTTTACATGACCGCCTGTGTAGCCTACGGTGGTAGAAATCACACCTTCTACCTTTTGCAAATAATATTCGGTACCCCAGTAGCAGCCTGAGGCAAAAAGTGCTCTTTCCATTTGTTTTGCGGGTTTATTGTTTTGCGCCCCCAGCGAGAAACTCCAAAGAATAAGGGCGCTAAAAATTAGTTTAAAATTCATAACATAGGTTTTTGAACCAACTGTTGGGCAAGTTTCACGCCAAGCTCCACATTAGGCCAAAGCTCTTTGTTTTTCCAAATATTGTACTATTTGCACTGCGTTAGTTGCCGCTCCTTTGCGCAGGTTATCAGCCACTATCCAGCAGTTTAGAGTATTTACTTGGCTGAGGTCTCTGCGTATTCTCCCCACTTGCACATCATCTTTGCCACGGGCGTATAGCGGCATTGGGTAACTGTTTACATCCGGCTGGTCGAGCACACTTAGCCCTTCGGTATGTGCAAGTAGTTTCTTTATATCATTGGTGTTAAACTCTTGTTCAAACTCAATATTCACACTTTCGGAGTGCCCCCCCATTACCGGTACGCGCACAGCAGTGGCGGTAACATGCACTTGGTTGTCACCTAATATTTTCTTGGTTTCGTTGGTCAACTTCATTTCCTCTTTGGTGTAGCCATTGTCCGTAAAATCATCGCAATGAGGAATACAGTTTCTATCAATCTGATAAGGATAGGCCATTTCTCCTTTTTTGCCTTCACGCTCATTATTCATTTGCTCCAAAGCTTTTACTCCCGTGCCTGTAATACTTTGGTACGTGCTTACCACCACACGCTTTATCGTATATTTTTCATGCAATGGTTTTAGCACCATCACCAGTTGAATAGTAGAGCAATTGGGGTTAGCAATTATTTTGTCATCGGCACTAAGCTCATGGCCGTTAATTTCTGGTACGATAAGTTTTTTGCTGGGGTCCATTCGCCATGCCGATGAATTATCAATAACGGTGATTCCTGCTTCAGCAAACTTTGGAGCCCATTCTAAAGATGTGCTTCCACCTGCCGAAAAGATGGTAAAATCGGGTTTGGCATCTATAGCCGATTGCATGGAAATAATCTTCACCGGTTTACCTTTAAAAGTAATTTCCTTACCCACAGATTTTTCAGAGGCTACCAAAAGTAGCTCTTCAATGTTCAGGTTCCTTTCTTCTAATACGGTCAAAATCTCTGAGCCTACCAATCCGGTGGCTCCTACCACAGCTAATCTCATCTTTTCGCGAAAATTTGTTTTACTTTAATGAATGAAAAATCCTTTGCAAATTTAGGCCTAATTGCTACTACATGAAGAAGCTGCTATTCGTGATTTTATTTCCTACCTGGCTCTGCGGCCAAATTGTGCATTCTGATGATTTTTCTGATGGAAACTTTACTTCTCTGCTACCGTGGTCAGGTGATGACAGCTTGTTTGAGGTTAACCTAAACAATGAGCTACATCTCAACGACAATATTTCCCGAAAGGCCTATTTATCTACCCCAAGCGCCCTTATTAATAATGCCAGCTGGGAGTTTTATACCCGCATGGAGTTCAATCCTTCTTCCAGTAATTATTGCAAAGTGTATTTGGTGAGCGATCAGGCAGATCTCAATAATTCTTTAAATGGCTACTATGTTAGGCTTGGTGGAAGCTCTGCAGATAGAATTAGTCTTTACAAGCAAACAGGAAGTAGCTCAAGCCTTGTGGCCGAATCATCAGACGATTGGCTGGATGTAGCCATTGTGGAGGTTGGAATAAAAGTGACTCGAGATAGCACCGGTTTTTGGGTTTTGAGTGCTGATACATCCGGTGGAACCAATTACCAGGTTTTGGATTCAGCGCTAGAGAGCAGTCATTTTACCAGCTCTTTTTTTGGTGTGGCTTGCACCTACACAAGCACCAGAGCTGATAAAATGTTTTTTGATAATTTTTATTGGCAAGGCGAGGCATTTGTAGATAATAAGCCCGCGGCCATAAGTAGTGTGGAAGTAATTTCGACCAATATTTTGGAAATCGAGTTTAGCGAAAGCCTGGAGAAAACGAGTGCGGAAACTATTTCTAACTATCAAGTGGATGGAGGAATAGGGAACCCACAATTGGCAAAACTTGACCCGGTGGATAATAGGTTGGTGACATTGACTTTTTCCAAATCCTTTGTTAATCGGCAGGTTTACAAGGTAAATGTTAATGGTGTTGAAGATTTGTTTTCAAACATCACAACCGACAGTGCACTCTTTTCTTTTTATCACGCTGAAGCAGGAGATGTAGTGATTAACGAGCTGATGGTAGACCCCAACCCCGTTATTGGCATTCCGCCAAATGCCCTACCTGAGCGGGAGTATATAGAGTTGTACAACCGTACCAACCTACCCATACAACTAGAGAACTGGATACTTACGGCCGGAACATCTGTTGAAGTACTGCCCCCTTACTTATTGACACCTAACGGTTTTGTGGTTATCACTAAAGATGAAGGAGTTAATGAATTTCCACCTGGCTTACCCATATTAGGCTTAGATATGTCATCAGTGGCACTTACCAACTCTGGCAATACGGTTTCACTCAAATCTCCACAAGGTTCTTTAATTTCTACGGTAAGTTATACGGACGATTGGTACAATGATGCTAACAAGGATAATGGAGGTTGGTCATTAGAGCAAATAGACCCTGATAACAATTGTGGAGGAAGTAGCAATTGGACTGCAAGTACTAATACTATGGGTGGTACACCGGGTGCGCAGAATAGCGTTTTTGGGTCTAACCCAGATACTACGGAGCCCGCCTTTATGCGCATATCAATTACTGGCGACAGTAGCCTTGTTATTTACTTTACCGAAACGGTACAGGATAGCTTGTTGATCCAGATTTCAAATTATAGAATTGAGCCAAGTCTTCAATTAGATTCGGTAAAAATGGTAACTGCTGCAAATGATGCGGTAGAACTATTTTTGGCTGAAGCTATAGATCCTCAGGTGATTTATCATTTGAGCCTTTTTGATTATCCGCATGACTGCAGCAATAATTTAATGAAACCCGATACCTTGATGTTTACAATTCCCGCTGTTCCTTTGACAGGAGAGATATTAATCAATGAAGTGCTATTTAATCCTCCTACTGGGGGTTCAGATTTTGTAGAAATTTACAATAACTCAGATAAAATTTTTGATTTATCAAAATTGCGCTTGGCTAATGTTGACCCTGATTTTGGAACACCCACCAATGTAAAAATGATAAGTGATGAAAGTTTTCTTTTTGAACCAGGGCGCTATATGGCTTTAAGTTACGATGTGGGATTTTTAGCCAGTTATTACATCATAAAGGTTCCAGAGAATTTGCTTGAAACGACAGAAACACTCCCAACAATGAACGATAATGAGGGCACTATTTCGGTGTATACCTCCGATTTACAAACTCAGGTAGATTATTTGGAATATGACGATGATATGCAGTTGGCTGTGCTAAAGGATGCGGATGGAGTGAGTTTGGAAAGGATAAGCCACGCCAAGCCTACGGCAGATAAAGATAATTGGCAAAGTGCGGCTTCTACAGCAGGATATGCCACACCAGGTTATTTGAACAGTCAAAACTTCATTCCGCAATCAAAGGGTGAAATAAGTGTACAGCCTAAAGTATTTTCGCCAAACCAAGATGGCTACAATGATATATTGACTATCAATTATGATTTTAAAAATCCTAATAATATGGTAACGCTTTCCATTTGGACCTCAGAGGGGTTTCCGTTGGTGCAGCTTCAAGAAGCGGTAAATGTTGGTCAGCAAGGGTTTTTTACATGGGATGGAACGGATAGTAAGGGTCAGTTGGCCAACTCAGGAATTTATATCGTGGTGGTTGAATATTTTAATCAAAATGGTGATAGCGAAGTTTTGAGAGTATCGTGTGTACTAAGTTTGTAGAAAGCAAATAGAAATAAAGTGACTAAAGAAGAAAAAATAGCAGCCTTTGATCCCAATGGTTTAGCAAGTAATTCAAACCTTTTTGGTTTGCCTTTTAATTATGCAGAATCGCAAGTGGTTGTTCTGCCGGTTCCGTGGGAGGTTACGGTAAGCTATAGTGCTGGTACCGCTAATGCACCTACGGCTATTAAAGAAGCTTCGCTTCAGGTAGATTTGTACGATGCATTTCTTGTAGATGCCTGGAAACGTGGTGTGTTAATGTTAGAAGTAGACGAAAGGTTAAGCACAAAAAGCTTAAAGCACAGAAAGCTTGCAGAGCAGTATTTGGATAAATTAGAAGCGGGAGAATCTGATGAAGAACTCTTAAAAGTACTAAACAAAGCCTGTAAGGAAATGGTAGATTGGGTGGAGGCTCAAGCAACTCAAGTACTAGAGGATGGAAAGCTAATGGCCTTACTGGGTGGGGATCACAGCACTCCTCTGGGTTATTTGCAAGCTCTCGCCAAAAGGCATGATAGTTTTGGGATATTGCAAATAGATGCTCATGCAGATTTGAGAGTAGCATATGAAGGTTTTAAGTATTCTCATGCCTCCATTATGTACAATGCGCTCAAAATCGAGCAAGTCTCAAAACTGGTGCAAGTGGGTATAAGAGACTATTGTGAGTCTGAAAAAGAGATTGTTATAAATAACCCGGAAAGGGTTTCAACGTTTTTTGATAAGGATATCAAGCAAGCATCTTATGCAGGCAGAACTTGGAAAGAGCAGGTTGATTTAATCGTATCGGAGTTACCTCAAAAAGTTTATTTGAGTTTTGATATTGATGGCTTAGACCCTAAGCTTTGCCCAAATACAGGAACACCCGTTGCTGGTGGATTCGAAGTTGAAGAGGTATTGTTTCTTTTGGAGCGTGTAGTGGGAAGCGGAAGGCAAATAATTGGTTTAGACCTAAATGAAGTGTCGCCTGGCGAAGATGAATGGGATGCCAACGTGGGCGCTCGTTTGCTCTATCGCCTCTGTAATATCATGATGAAATCAGCAGAATAAAAAGAGCCCCAGATTATATCCGGGGCTTTTTTTTTACAATAGAAAAGTAAAGGTCTGTCCTAGAATAGTTACCGTGGCTACTCTATCACAAGCGCCATTTCCATAATCAAAGGTTCTGGTAAAGAAACTGGGGCTGGACAAATCAAATGAGCCCGATACTACATTGCTGCAGGTAGCCTCTACACGTAGGGGAGTTAATATTTGGATGTTGAAGCTAATGGAGTCAACAGTTCCACTTGCGTTTCCCGTTACTTCTACGGCATTGTCAAATGGGTTTAAGTTTCCATATCCGTCTGTCCAAACTCTCTCTTGGGTGCTCGTCCAAGTTAAATTGGTCTTATTGGGTTTTGTAATTACCAAGTTAGATACAAGACTTAAGTAAGGGTCAGAATTGGGTTTGAAACCTTTGAAAGTCAAAACCTGCGAGCCCACGATAAGGTGCTCGTCTACGGTGTAGTTGGTACTGCTAATACTGGTAATTGAGCCTACGTCAAAAGGATTGTCTACAAAGGTGACGAACAATTTACCTCGTCTTAATCTACCGTCATTTCCAAGACAGTTGGTGGTTCCAAAATCTAAAGTGATGGTATTAGTGGGGCCGGTAGTATCAATACTTACTTGTGCACATTTGCGCCAAGTGGTAGATTTTTTACCCTCATAATTTTCTTCAATACTAACCTGAGCAAGATTAGTAATCTCAGAGTCGAAGTTCATGCTTAGCGCAATGTCCTGATCGGTATGGCTGGGGTTCTCGATGGTGTTATCAGCCTTTTGTTCTTTTTCGCAAGAAAGTACACTAAAACTTAGTGCCGCAAGAGTCAGAATTTTTAAAGTTTTCATGGTAAATAATTTTAAGTAATACGCAATTACTAAGATAATTATTGTGTAACACGCTGTACAACAGAGCTGTAATTAGTCATCTCCAATTCTAAGCCGTTAAGCACTAGCGTATTTCTCTCTAATTTATTTTTTAGATTTAGCTATCTTCATTCATAAACAAACCTGTAAAATCATGGCTTTATACAAAACTGACCCCACAAAAATCTTGTTTTTGGATATAGAAACTGTTAGTCAACAAAAGAGTTTTGACCTCC
This sequence comes from Bacteroidia bacterium, assembly GCA_030427785.1. GTDB lineage: Bacteria > Bacteroidota > Bacteroidia > Flavobacteriales > Schleiferiaceae > Owenweeksia. Next base: position 28,443 of record JAUICR010000004.1, read on the forward strand.
TTTCGGATTTATGGAAAGATTTATGGGATAGCAAGACCAAGTTTCAACGTGGTGAGGAAGAAAGTCCGGAGGAGTATTATCCCAAACGAGCTGCGGTTATGGCTGAATTTGGCAAGGTAATTTGCATTAGTTGTGGTTATCTGAAAGAGGAGAACTCAATATTAAAGTTTCATCTCAAGTCTTTTTATGGACATAATGAGAAGAAAGTTTTGGAAGATTTTGCCGAAATGTTGCGAAATCATTTTGATAATCGATTTTTGCTCTGCGCGCACAACGGTAAAGAGTTTGACTTTCCGTTTATGGCCAGAAGAATGTTGGTTCATGGAATAGAACTTCCAGTGTCGCTTAATACCAGTGGCTCTAAGCCTTGGGAAATTCCACATTTAGATACTATGGAAATGTGGAAGTTTGGCGATTGGAAGAACTACACGAGTGTGAAATTGCTTTCAGCCTTATTTGGTATCCCAACTCCAAAGGATGACATAGATGGAAGCATGGTAGGTGATGTTTATTGGCAGGATGATGATTTGGAAAGAATTGTAAAATATTGCGAAAAGGATACAGTGACTGTAGCACGAATTTTTCTGAAAATGGAAGGGCGTGGGGAATTGACCGATGGGCAAATATTATGGAACGAAAATGAGTGAATTATTACTTGAAGTAAAAAATCTAAAAATCAGCACTAAGTCTACTGATTTGGTGAAAGATATATCTTTCCAATTAAATAGGGGATCAACTCTTGGAATTGTAGGAGAATCAGGCTCAGGAAAGTCTTTGACCTCTCTCTGTATTATGGGCTTGCTGGCCAAAGATCTTAAGGCAGAGGGTTCCATAAAATTCCTAAATAAGGAGCTGCTTAAGTTATCAGAGGATGACTTCTTAAAAATAAGAGGCAAGGAAATAGGTATGATTTTTCAAGAGCCAATGACGGCTCTTAACCCTACAATGAAGTGTGGTGTTCAAGTGGAAGAGGTCTTGCTTCGCCATTTGGATATTGGCAGGAAGGAGGCACAAAACAGAGTTATTGAGCTTTTTAAACAAGTAGACTTACCTAGACCTGGTATTCTGTATGAAGCCTATCCACATGAAATAAGCGGTGGACAAAAGCAACGGGTAGTTATAGCTATGGCTATTGCTTGTAGGCCTAAGCTTCTGATAGCTGATGAGCCTACTACAGCCATAGACGCTACAGTGCAAAATTCAATCTTAAAACTTTTAAAGAAGCTCTGTTCTGATTACGAAATGGGCATGATATTTATAAGTCATGACTTAGGGGTAGTGAAGAGTGTGGCTGATGAAATGATGGTTATGTATCGTGGCGAAATGGTAGAGTACGGAGATTCTAAGGAAATTTTCAGTGCTCCAAAAAATCCATATACAAAGGGTTTGCTAGCGTGTAGACCTACGGCCGAAACAAGTTTTACAAGGCTTCCTGTTGTTTCTGATTTTATGAATAATGAAAGACCTAAACTCAAATTAAGGACTCTTGAAGGTCGTTTGGCTTTTTTGAGTGAGGTTAAATCTAAGCCCCCGTTATTGAAGCTGTCAGGTATTGGGAAAGTATTTGGTAAGAAAGTGTTTCTTTCAAAAACCAACCTGGTAAGGGCACTAGAGGATGTAACCATTGAGGTGTATGAAGGCGAGACCTTAGGCCTTGTAGGTGAATCTGGTTCTGGAAAAACAACCTTAGGTAGGATACTTAGCGGTCTCGAAACGGCAACCGCAGGATCTGTGTTTTATAGAAATAAAGATATCACCAAACTTAGTCGTGGTGAATGGCGCACATTGCACAAAGAGATTCAGATTATTTTTCAGGATCCATTCTCTTCTTTAAACCCTAGAATTAAAACCGGCAATATTCTTACAGAAGTGCTTTCGGTTCAAACCAAATTAGACGCAAAGGCTAGAAAGGAAAAGTCAATGGACTTATTGAGAAAAGTAGGCTTAGAGGAGTCACATTTTGATAGATACCCTCATGAGTTCTCTGGCGGACAACGTCAGCGGATTGGAATTGCGCGTGCCTTGGCTGTCAATCCACGTTTTATTGTTTGTGACGAATCGGTAAGTGCCTTAGACGTTTCTGTCCAGGCTCAAATTTTAAATCTTCTAAATGACTTAAAAGATGAATTTGGTTTTACCTATCTATTTATTTCCCATGACCTTGCGGTAGTAAAGTACTTTGCCGATAGGGTTATGGTTTTGCAAAATGGAGAGTTAGTAGAGGTGGGCGCTTCTGATGATCTTTACCTCAATCCTAAAACTGATTACACCAAGAAACTTATAGCCTCAAGTTTTAATTAGAAATGCCACTTAAAGACACATATTTTACCGAAACTAAATCAACCAAAGTACTATCTATAGTTGCATTTGGGGGTAAGAGTACTACGCTCTGATATCCTTGCTCTTTAAGCTTTGCCACCTGTTCTTTTCTCGGGATGAACTCATACGATATACGATCAGAAAAAAACATAAACTCCACAAACTCCATGGGGGGAACATTGAAGATAACCGTGTTTTCTGGATATTGCGCAGCTATTTCTTCAGATATTCGGATAATCTCTTTTTGATGTTCTGCATATTGTTCATTTTGAGTGTTGTACAGGTAGGATGTCTGAAACTCTTTGAATCCAAAATAAGAGATGGTTAAGCCGATAACGGCAATAATCCATTTGTTGCTGATATTATTTAGAGCTGAAGCGAATAGAAATAAAACTATGGGTAGTGCAAAAAGAGTGTAGGAAGTGAGTTTAGTTTGAGCTATCGAATAAAAGATTATAACTGCAGCGATAGAGACGGCTAATGTCAATAACAGTTTTGACTTGAACTTAGTTTTTATAAGCAGTGCAACGCCTATTAATAAGCCGAGAGAAACCAATTTAAACTCTAAGTACCACACATGTATATGAAAGAACCAGGGTTGCTTATGTTTTTCAATTACTTCGGTAAGATGTAAGCTATTATAATTCCACTCTTTAATGAACATTTCAGGAAAATTCACATAAGAATAGATTTGCCAAGGCACAAAAAGTAGGGCTGCTATAATACCCGCAGTAAATAAGTTTAGCCACGAATTACGACTAAAATCTTTTGAGATAAATAAGTGAAGGCCCCAAATACAAAGCACAAATGAGCCGGCTAGCCATTTAGTAAGCATGGCGCAACCTACAGCCATACCTATTAAAGCAAGCCATTTTTTTTCAGGTTTTTTTAGTTGAGCCATCAGTCCCCAAAAGCCCACCGAAACCCACGTAATAAAGGCGATATCATTGTGATCCATACCATAACGGCCACTCGCAAGCAAGAGAAGGTAGGGCTGGATAGAGGCCAAAAAGGCCACCCAAAATGAAGCCTTCGGAAAATAAATGTCAGATGCCTTGTAAACGGCAAAGCTGAAGAGCAATAGCATTATGGCGCTGCTTAATCGCATGCCGACTAATCCGTCTCCAAAAATGTACATGGTGGCGGCCATTTGCCAAAGAAAAACAGGCTGCTTATGCAGCCAGATGTGGGCCTTGTACCACTCTTGATAGTTGAACTCTTCTATTAATTTTTCCTTGTAAAGCTTCGGCTCCAAGGGCGTTTCCATCATATTTTTAGCAACCAAAGCATGGTAGCGTTCATCCCAAGGGTGCAGATAAGAATCTCTGTGAATAGCACTAAGGCTCAGTAAAAAGCCCGAGAGTAGCAGTAGATAAAGAGTTTTTCTGCTACCCGTAAAAATTTGAAGCAGAACCGAAAGGGAAAACCCTATGTAGGCAATATTGAGAAGTAGCGATGAGGTTTCTTCCATGGATTACGGAACTATTAGCGAGTGTGATTCAACGCCTTTAGCAGATTTTATGCGAATAAAGTAAAGGCCGCTGGAAAAACCACTAAGATTTATGGGAAACATTTCGGGGGTAAACCTTTCGGTGAGTTGCTGTATAAGCATACCTGCCGAATTGATGATTTCTACAGATACAAATTCTTTTTGCTCAACCTGGCTCGAAACCCAAACGTATTGACTAGCCGGATTGGGGTATATCCTGAATATTTTATCTGTAGCTGTTTTATACTCAATTTTTGATTGTTCTAGTCTGATTTGAAAATTGTAAAGACCAATATCATATTGCCATAAGTCTTTGCAATTCATCGCTTTAAAACTCAACAGGGAGGAGCTGTCTTGGTTAGAATTAAAAATATAGTAGTGTACATTTCTGCCGTTTTCATATAAAATAGGCCAATCACCAATTGTAGGGTCCTTAGAAGACATATTCTCAAAATAGTTCCACATGTTTTTTTCCTGGTTAAAACTAAAAACCCCGATACCCTGTTGGCTGTTTTGGTGATTAATAATTACCAATTCATCACCACCTTTCGAAGGGTCGATGTCAGAAACTATAATCTTAACCGAGTCTTTCTCCAACGGAAAACTAAAGCCTTTAAAATTATTATCAGCAGTGGCACTCCATATTAGTTGAATTCTATAATCACTTAGTTTAAATAAAACCACTCCTAATCCTGTGGAAAGCACTTCGTCTTTTCCGTCATTATCAAAATCGCCTGTGTAAAATTTGGTTTTACTGCGCCACGATAGATTTTCATTGGGCAGTTCAATTTCAGTGGAAGACCAGCTGAGTAGGTTTGTTATTTCGGTTTTAAATTCAAGTATAATTGATTTGTTTTCAGTAATTAATAAAAGGTCATCCTTTCTATCTCCGTCAAAATCGCCTCCTGTTGCCATTACAGTAGCATCTACTTTTAACTCTTTCAATGGAATCTCTAAAGCCTTGATAAAGTGGGTATCCTGTTTGGCATAGAGGGTTAGTACGCTATCTATTTGAATCAGTTCAGAAATGGAATCACCATTTACATCTAAAGTAATAAATGTTGATTTATAGCGATTTACAAATTGTCTGTGCGAGTATGAGCTTTTCCAAGTTCCAAAGTTGTAATCGAAAACGGAGATAGTACCTGAACTATCAATTACCATGAGCTCGTTTTCCTCATCTTCATCATAATTGCCAGATAGAATGATATCAGCGAGCATTATGTGGTGTTGCCCTAATTTTCCATCTCCATTATTACTCCAGGTTTTATTGAAAACTCCTTTGTGCACTTGAACGTGAGAAATAGGAAAGTCAGCAAAGATGGGGACGCCCATAGACCCATTTTCCGATTCTAACCAAGGGCCATAATAATTGCGATGCGTATTGTGGTAAAAGCTTGCTGGGTACATAGAAATACTTTTGAGGCGCACATTGTTGCGGAGCTTTAGTGTAAGCTCATTTCCTTTTATCACCATCAATTCTACATCCAATGGGTCTTTGTCTTGATCATAGAAATAGTCTTTCAGTAGATGATTAGCGCTCCCATCATTTATATCATTTAAGGCAATGGGGTATGTAAAAGTTAATTTTAGATCTCTGCTTCTTTCAGCATAGTGCGCGCTTTGTATTTGGTTCGCTACTACAGATTCAATTGGAAAAATTGTGCTATTGTAAACCTTGGTAGAAAGTAAAGGAAACACTCGTTCGGCCAAAAACTCCATCCCTAGTCTGTTGAAATGACAAGGTGAATTTGTCTCTCCATACCGCTGTATTTCTGCGGTTGCCATAAAATCAAACTGTACACCGGTTGTAGGTATTAAATGAACATCATCGTTCTGCAATGAAAACTGTCGTTGGGCCTCTCTAAGTTTATAAGATTGAGGGCTTAACCCACTAGTACATGAAGTGTGTAATTGAAATAAAAAGATGTTTGAAACTGTAGGTAGCTCGCTTTTAATGTCATTAGTAAGTTGACCGAGTAAATCGAAGTAATTTTGTGTACAAGTGGCATACTGAACGTCCGATTCACCCTGGTACCAAAAAACATACTTCAAGGAGTTTTTCACACCTGCTCGTTCTACTTTTTTCATGAAGTATTGAAAAATGTTCAACTGCTCAGGATTACCGTGTACGGTACCGGTTGTGCCTTCCAAAACTGCGATAGCAGAAGAGTTTTTTAGGTTGTCTTGTATTGAGGAGCCACTGAATGCCGCATTGATTATTCCGATGGGTATTTTATGCTCTTGAATTAAGTCATGCTGGAGTTTTAGTGGCCAACCGCCAGCGTGATATTGATCGTAATATACTGCTCCTGCAGGGCCCCAGCCTCGCCATTCTTCACTTGGCTTTGCGGCTTCTAGTCCCCATATACCCTCGCCCAATGCCCGCGCATATCTATCTTGATAGTCTGTATTAAACAGGCTTCCATTCATTAAATAATTAGCCTCAGGACCCGAAAGGTCAGAGGTAGCATTGGATTGACCCAGCACAGCATACACATCTCCGCAGGTAATATTTGCCACTTCATACACCTTTTTCCTTCCCGCATACAGCGCTACTTTCCATTCTCGCAATTCGGCATGTATGGTAAAGAGGATTTCGAAGGTGCTGTCAGGCCTTATGGTAATGGGAAAAACATTAAGAGGAACGTAGTTTTCATTGTAGCGCGGGCGGGTTTCTCTGCCAAACATAAGTGGCGATTTACCGGTGTATTTGCCATAAAGGCGCACATAGCATTGATCATTTGCATTGCGCTGGTATACTTGGTTTTCGCTAGGCGACACTTCCACAACAATGCCTCGTGAGTTAAATAATTGACCCCAAGTAGAGCTGCCAAGTAGCATGGCCAAAACCAGGTAAATAGAGCTTATGGAATTACGAAAATGCATGAATCAAAATCATGCCCGAATATAATTATTTGATTGGCAAGTGCGGGGCCATTTCCCTGTTCACTATTCCCACAATTTCTTGTTACTTTACCCGCCTATTATAAAGCTTCATGGTCTTTAGCAGCAATCTGTTTTTGCTGGTTTTCTTACCAGTGTTTTTTGCGGTTTATTATCTTTTGCCTTATCGGCTAAAGAATGCGTGGGCACTAGTAGCTAGCACAGTGTTTTATGCCTGGGGTGCACCCCTTTTTGTCTTTGTTTTATTTGCAAGCATCACCTTTGATTATTTTTTGGTTAAGAAGTTTCAAACCTCCGATTCACCAAAGTTGTGGCTATGGATTTCTATGATTGGAAATGTAGGCTTACTGGCCTATTTTAAGTATGCTAATTTCTTTGTAGAAAATGTAAATCTGGTTTTATCCAAAGCGGGTTTTCATGAGGTTTCATGGACGGCCGTGGTGCTGCCTATAGGTATTTCCTTTTTTACATTTCAAAAAATAAGTTATGTGGTAGATGTGTACCGAAAGGTGCGCGAACCCTTAACGAACCTTGCAGATCACGCCCTGTATGTAATTCTATTTCCTCAGCTTATTGCAGGGCCCATAGTGCGATACAGCGAAATAGCTCACGAAATAAAGGACCGAAAAGCTAACCTTAATGAAGACAGCCGGTTGCTGGGCTTGTTTCGTTTTGCATTGGGGTTAGGAAAAAAGGTTTTGATAGCGAATGTATTGGGAGCCGAAGCGGATAAGGTTTTTGGGCTTGAAGCCCACGAGCTAAATACTTCTCAGGCTTGGTATGGTGCCATTTGCTACACCTTTCAAATTTATTATGACTTTTCGGGCTATTCTGATATGGCTATTGGTTTAGGAAAAATGATGGGCTTTACTTTTCCTGAGAATTTTAACAACCCCTATACGTCCAAGAGCATTACGGAGTTTTGGAAACGCTGGCATATTACTCTTAGTAATTGGATGCGCGATTATTTGTATATACCACTTGGCGGAAATCGTGTTTCGGAAAAACGCCTATATCTAAACCTGGTAACTGTGTTTATATTCTCAGGCCTGTGGCATGGTGCCGCCTGGACCTTTGTTTTTTGGGGCGCCTACCATGGTTTCTTTTTGGTGATAGAAAGAATGTTTTTACTCAAACTTTACAAGCGGATACCAAAACTCATCCAAGTGGGGATTACGTTTTTAATAGTAGTATTTGGCTGGGTTTTCTTTAGGGCGGCTGATTTTTCAACTGCTCTTCTTATTATTAAAAACATGCTGTTTTTCTCGCCTCAGTGGATTGTGTTTACTGACCCCGTAAAGTTGGCCTTAGCAGTGGCTGCACTTTTTGCATTTTTTGGCTTATTGCCCAAGGTAGAGTCTTGGCAGAATAAAATGCTTTTTGAATCTCCTCCAATGATGCGTTCGCTATTAATGGGTATTTCCACCATCGTTCTATTGGTACTAAGCATTAGTGTAATTGCAGCTTCAGATTTTAACCCATTTATCTACTTTAGGTTTTGAAAGCGCTAAAAAACATACTGTTCTTCGCTATTCTTGCGCTGTTGTTTTTACCGTTGGTTCAGCAAGTGAGTGGCTTGGTAGAAGAAAAGCCATTGTCAGGTGCCTACAATTTACCTGATACCGTTCCATTAAGTTCGGCTAATTGGTTTTCGGGCGAGTTTCAAAATAAGTATAGCCCTTATTACGAATATCAAATTGGGTTCAGGCCTTCATTTGTGCGCCTGCGAAATCAACTTTATTACTGGGCATACAAGGCCTCCACCAATTATATTGTGGTGGGTAAAGAAAATCAGCTATTTGCCTGGAACTATTGGGCGCCCTTTTGGGGCCTTGATTTACAGGCCGACACCATGGTAGAAAAAAATCTGAGCGATTTGACCCTGCTTAAGCAAAAGCTAGATTCGATGGGTGTGCCGCTTCTGGTTGTCATAGGGGCCAACAAGGCAAGAATCAATGCTGAATACCTACCGGATGATTATGAAAAAGAAGAACGGCTGCCCAATAACTATAGAAACTACCTGAAGGCCTTAAAAGGTTCTGGTATTCCTTACGTAGATTTTAATGCTGTATTTAACACTATTAAGCCTGAGTTTGGTACAGAATTATTCCCGAACACAGGTACGCATTGGTCTGCTTACGGCATGGCCTTGTGCCTGGATAGTATTTTGAGCTTTACGGATTTGCATAGTAAGGATACTATCGCCAGGGCAATAGTTACCGATGTCATCCAGCGAGATAGTATTGTAGATTCAGACATTGATCTCAGCAATGATTTAAACCTCATTTTTCCTATTGACCGTCAGCCCAATTTATTTGCTAAAACTAAAACCACTAAAGGAAGAAAGGCAAAGCTTTTTGTGATAGGTGATAGTTTTTACTGGAACCTTTATCAGTTGGATGACTTTTATAAAACAGTAGATTCCAGCAGTCATTATTGGTATTATAACAACACCGACATTGCCTTTGATGGGGAAAGACATCCCGTGGAAGAGTATGACGCGGTGACCATCGCTCAAGAATCAGACGCTGTGATAATATTGGCCACCGAAGCCAACCTTCATTTATTTCCTTTTGAGTTTCCTGAGGAGTTTTTAACCAAACTCAAAACCCGCTAGTCCATATGAATTTGCGATTCCTAAATTTTTACACCATTACGGGAGCCTTGTTCTTCTTGTATGTTTTGGCACGCGCTATTACTGTAGGAGTTACTTATGATGAAGCATGGACCTTAATGGATTTTGTGCCCATTTCGGTAGAGCATATTCTGAGCTGTAACCCGTGTGATGCCAACAATCATATCCTCAATACTCTGTTGATTAAATGGCTGTATTTGTTTACTCCAGATACATTGTTTTGGGCCAGGGTTCCAAATGTTTTGGCATTTCTGCTTTACATAATTGTGGGCCATAAAATTGGTAAAAAATATTTGCCCCAGCCTTTTGGGCAGCTGTTTTTCTTACTCATGTTGGCCAATCCATTTTTGCTAGACTTTTTCTCACTAGCAAGGGGTTATGGTTTATCTATAGGGCTTATGATGGCTTCGGTTTTAGTCCTGCTACAATTTAGAGATAGCCTAAGCTGGAAACAAGGTGTAGCCGCATTGGGCTTGGCTTCATTAGCAGTGTTGGCCAATTTTGCTTTGCTCAATTTTTGGTTTGGAGCATTTTTCGTCCTTCATTTTTTTGCACTTAAAGAGGGTTTTAACAAAGCTCTAACAATGAAATTACTCTATGGATCTTTGCTAATGAGCTTGGTGTTGTTGGCAATCATGTATGAGCCCGTGCGGAAATTGCTGATTCAGGATGGTTTTTATTTTGGTGGAAAAATGGGTTTTTATCAAGAAACCATAAATACCCTGACACGATATAGCTTGTACGATCCTGATTCAGCTACGATGTCTAAATGGGTTTCGGGAATATTAACTTCCATTTTGGCCATTTCTGTGTTTCTGGGCCTTAGGGGATTCTCAAGCTTTAAGGCTTTTGCGTTTAGCAAAGCTACACTTATTAGCTGCTTGGTAGGCATACCTATTTTGTCCAACATAATGCAATATGTTTTATTAGATACACTATATCTAATTGCTCGTACAGCCTTGTTTTATTTTCCTCTATTAGTGGCTCTTCTTTTGTTTTGGATGGCAGAAACTCAAAAACCCATTTATACTGCAATAAACATAGGATTTGGTGTACTAATCGCAATGGCCTTCACTGGTAATTTGTTGTGGGTTGGTGGATTTAAGAAGACGATAACCTGGGAGTTTGATGCCTACAACAAAGAAATTTTAACCAATCTCCAAATGCAGGCCCAAGCTGAAAATGAAACGTATACAATAGGAGCGGTAAGGTTATATATTAGAGGTATTTTATACCAAATTGATGATTTTCCAAACCTGCGCTATATACCTGAGCAAAATGTGAAAGATTCGGTAACTACAGATTATTACATTTTTTATAACAAGGACCTTCCAAGAATTGGTTATTTCGGCCGAGATAAGAACATATTAAAATATGAAATGGATACGGTTATGAAATTTCCAGGTGAAGGAATCTACGTGTTCAGCAACTTTAAGAAGAAAGAAACAAACTAAGGGTCTATTTTTCTTAGTTCTACAGATTTAAAATCTACCTGACCCATACCGTAGTAGCCTAATCTGAACTCCACATCACTTGCTGTTTCAGTAAGTTCAAATTCAATACAGGGATTATCACCTACTTCTTTTAGCGAAACACGTTTTATGTAATTAGGTCGCTTTTGCACGTCTACAAAGGTTTCCATGCCAATGTCGCCCATGGTTTCTATATTAAAGCAGGCTTCATATTTACCAGCCCCTAATGTTAAATAAGGTCCAAACACCGCCCAATTGTTTCCTTCAAAATTTTCGGGAGTGAAACGAAAAAGCTTTTCTCCCAAACTGTCCACTACCACTTCACCATAGCGACTTATCAATTGATCGGCTTTGTATATAGGGAGGAAATTGCTTTCTCGGATATACTTGGCATATTCTACAAAATCTACTTTCTGTGTAGGTTCAATTTTTTGATACCATACCCCACGATCGTAAATTTTTGGGGTCAGTTCATTTACAAAGGAATTTCTTATGATAGTAACGGTATCTATTTCAAGAAACTTCTTCATGGCTGAGAAGTCCCGATTTATCTCACCCTCCCGCACCAATGATTCGATTGCCTCCGGCTTAAAAGCCTCTATTAAATACACATACCAATAAGAGCCTAATATCCCCTTGGTTTCAATTTTTGAAGCTAGTTCTTTGGCAGTAGAAGCATACAGCCTGCCGGGTACTTGCCTCCAAAAGATATCTTGTGTAAGTAAGCCCGATGCCATGATGAGGAGGGAATTGATAAGTGCCAAAACTAAAATGCCCTTTCGTATTCTCACAAAAGCCGTATTGCTATCCCATGCCAAAAGTAGGCCCCAAAGTATCTGAATATAGGCGATGGAAAAGTAACGAATGGGTAAGCCCATGCGGTGTGCCCATTCGGATAAGAGAATCGCAAGAACTGTGATTCCTCCTGATAATATGAAAAACCAACTATAGGAAACCAATCGCTTTTTTAGCAAAGCAGGAACAGAAACAAGGGCCAAAACTATTAGTACCCACAAAGCCCATGACATATATTGATCAGGGTCTTGAAAATCTAGAAAAACATAGATGTGCTCGGCAAAAACTGTAATGTTTTCTATCAGCCCATTGTAATCTACAAATGAGCTTTGAGTATAGCTATCATCAGTAGTGGTAGCGGTTGCCTTAGCCACATACCACAATGCGAGCCCCGGTATAGACCATAGTATCCCCTTCAAAGTAGAAACCCAAAAGGACTTGTCTTTAAGTTTTATCTGACCGCTGATTAAGTAAAGCAATCCGGCTGCGGCAATATTGGCAGCAAAGATGCCCGATGCCCACATGCCCAGCCCAACAAACAGGAAAACCACTGGGTTTTGTAAACCATACTTTTTCAGGGTGTAAATGCCCAGAAACAGAATAAGCAGATGCCCAAGGTAGGGATGCCCTGAAAGTACTTGCGATTCGAACTCTGACAATGGAAAAAGGAGAACAATGCTAGCCGAAATGGCCAATACAGGTTGATGAAATAGCTTGCTTAATACATTGGCACTTATGCCTAATATTATGATTTGTGCAATGGTGGTGGCCATTAAAGCCGAAAAACCAATTTGATAAAAGGGCCAAGCAATGCCAGGAATAATGCTGCCGATACGATCTTGACCCATATAGTATAGATCGGCTGGAAAGCTAAGGTGATCAATCATGATTACCTGAATGGCGTGGTCAGCATCAAGGGTAGGGAAGAAGGCAACACCAAACGTAAAAACGAACAGCACAAGGAGCAGTGCCTGAACAAGGTTTACTATAAATTTATTATTCATTTTTCTGTGCAGCTTGGTAATCAGGTGGGTCTAAGTATAGGCCGTAATCCTGTATATAGTAGGGTTTTAAATATTGTTTCCAAAAGAGCTCTTTGCTCATGGCGTCAAAATGTATAATGCCTAAATGATATTGATAACTCATAAAGATGGAAGTATAACACAAGTATCCCATACAAAGGTAAAGGGGCGTTTTGTACCACCATTTTAATTTGATACTCCATTGAAGAAAAGCAGCAAATAATATTGCCATTAAGGGTAAGTATTCAATAAGCGCTCTAGCTCCAAAACTACCCCCATACCACCAGCACCACCAGCTAAAGGTTATCCAGATAACCGGTACAAGGCAGGCTATAATGGATAGGGCTAATTTGCTATTAAGCTTGAACCAGGGAATGATACCTAATACTCCAAACACCAAAATAGGACTGTATACAAACCAGCCTTTTCGATAGCTAAATAGGCCTTTCCATATTTTAGGATCAGTAAGAAAAAATGTTTCGCCATTGTACGAATACACGAGATAGTGCCCAGTCATGTACTTCCAATATAGTAATTGGGGTATACATATTATAAATGCCAAAGCAGCCAGGATGGTTAAATGGGTGAAGAGCTTTTTCCAGTTGAGTGAATGGTGATTTAGGAGGAAATAGGTCAAGGGGAATAACAATACCAAAATATTGGTGGGTCTTATGAGCACGAGTAGTCCTATGGTCAATCCTAAGAGTAGCGCCCATTTGGTCTGTTGATTATCAAAATATTTGAAAGACCAAAAAAGAATCATAGAAA
>JAUICR010000209.1 GCA_030427785.1 Bacteroidia bacterium
AGTGTTGAGATTTAGTGTAGAAGTATTTGTTCCAGCCCTCAATACTTCGATCCTCTTTTAACCGGTCATTATAAACATATATGTAAACCGTCTTCACATCCCAATTCACTTGATAGCGCACTAAGTTGCTAGAAACATGATTAAAGGCTTTAGTTGCAGAAGCCTCATCTTTGAATGGCATATTAGAAATATCTGCAGTATAAAAACTTTGCAGTGGTAAGCTTTGGTCTAAAACCACTAGCATTTTGGCGTCTACAGTAGCGTCAAATTTATCAGGACGAGTGTCCGATTGTGCCGAGGTAATTTGAGGAACCAATACCAATAATGTTACTAGTAGGGCTCCCAAAGTTTGGATAAACTTTCTTTTTTTCATGGTAATAATAATTAAGTTAAGATTGAAAATGACCAGAGACGATGCATTGGTCAAAAATTGGTACGATAAACTGATTCGAAATCAGGGAGGCACGATATGCCGCCTAAGAAAATTGGTCATCTTAGTGTTAGGTTAAGTTCTATATATCAATCACATACGCAATAAACACACGTAAATATAGCGAATTATTATGTACGCTAAGAATTCTGACCTCGATGGTTATTCCTCTAGTTGAAACTAAAACAACTCTTTTTTTGCGCATTTGCGTTTACCTACAAATCACTAATACCAGACAGTGATATTTTACCACCATAAACCAAATAGGATTAACACCTAAACATTTAAGGTCCGTTAATATTATTTGATAAGCCTAAATGCTGCCTCCAATGCTTATTTTATCTTTGCCGCCCCAATAAAAATTTTCTATGTCTACAACTTTGATTCCCATCATATCCAAAAATTTAGGTCTTACCGCTAAGCAAGTAAAAAGTACCATTTCATTACTTTCCAAAGGTGGTACCGTTCCATTTTTAGCTCGTTATCGTAAAGAAGCTACTGGTGGACTTGATGAAGTACAAATTGCCGACATTCAGTCTGAACTGAAAAAACTGGAAGACCTTGAGAAAAGAAGAGCGAGCATTTTAGAAAGCATTTCATCTCAAGACTTACTGAACCCAGAGCTTGAAGAAAAAATAAAGGCGTGCTGGAGCCTTACTGAGCTGGAAGACTTATACCTGCCTTACAAACCAAAACGCCAAACAAGAGCATCGGTGGCTCGCGATAAAGGCCTGGAGCCTTTGGCTGGAACCATTATGAAACAAGAACTTACAGATGTACAAGGCTTTGCTAAGTCATTTGTAAAGGGCGAAGTAGCATCCGTACAGGAAGCCATTGAAGGTGCTAGAGATATTATGGCTGAATGGATAAACGAACGTGCACAGGCTCGTAATGCTATGCGTAATCTTTATTCTAGGTCGGCAACGATCAGCTCTAAATTGGTAAAAGGTAAAAAGGAAGAAGCTGAGAAGTACCAAGATTATTTTGATTTTTCGGAGAGCTTGAGCAAATGCCCAAGTCATCGCATATTAGCCATGAGACGTGGCGAAGATGAAGGCTTTCTAAAAGTAAGTATAGCACCTAATACTGACGAAGCTATCGCAGCACTTGATAAAATTTTTGTTAAGGGAGACAATGATGCTTCTAATGAGGTACAGCTAGCTGTAGCTGATAGTTACAAGCGATTACTAGGTCCTTCTATCGAAACTGAATTTAGAAATCTCGCGAAAGAGAAAGCCGATGCCGGTGCCATTCGTATTTTCTCCGAAAACCTACGTCAATTATTGATGGCCCCTCCCCTTGGCCCAAAGAGAGTATTGGCCATAGATCCTGGTTTTGCCAGTGGCTGTAAGCTGGTAGCATTGGATGAAACCGGAAAATTATTGACCAACGAAAATATTTATCCACATGAACCAAAAGCTATGGTAGGCCAATCGGCTGCCAAGCTAAGACGAATGATGGAGTCGCATAAGCTCACTGCTATTGCCATAGGTAATGGTACTGCTGGTAGAGAAACCGAAGAATTTGTAGCAGGTAAGGTGAACTTGCCCAGAGGTACAGAGGTTTATATTGTAAATGAAGCCGGAGCCTCTGTGTATTCTGCCAGCCGTGTAGGTAGAGCTGAATTTCCCACTTATGATGTAACCGTTCGTGGTGCTGTTTCTATTGGAAGGCGCTTGATGGACCCTTTGGCAGAACTGGTAAAAATTGACCCTAAGAGTATTGGCGTAGGCCAGTATCAGCATGATGTTGATCAAAATAAACTAAAAGAGAGTTTGGACCGTGTAGTGGAAAGCGTGGTAAACCAAGTGGGTGTAAATGTAAATACCGCTAGCAAGTATTTGCTAACTCATATTGCCGGTATTGGCCCCAAACTGGCTGAAAGCATTGTAGCTTATCGCGATGAAAATGGCCCTTTTAAAGAAAGACCTGAACTTAAGAAAGTACCCGGCATGGGAGCCAAATCTTATGAGCAATGTATTGCTTTCTTGCGAATTCCAAATGCCAGCAACCCTCTTGACAACTCAGCGGTGCACCCTGAGAGTTATGACATAGCAGAAGCCATGGCAAAGAGTCATAGACGTAGTGTGATCAACTTGATAGGAGCCGTAAAAAAGCTTAATGAAATGGACTTGGAGCCTTTCATTACCAAAAAGGCGGGAATCCCAACTTTGAAAGATATTACCATAGCACTTGGAAAAGTTGGTAAAGACGTTCGTGGATTATCGAAGCCCTTTTCTTTTGATCCTAATATTAGGTATATCGATGAACTACAGGAAGGTATGGTGCTACCAGGCTTAGTTACCAACATTACCGACTTTGGAGCATTTGTAGATATAGGTGTAAAACAAGATGGACTCGTTCATCTATCTGAAATGGCTGACCGCTACATAAGCGACCCAAATGAGGTGGTGCGATTACAACAGGAAGTAAAGGTAAAAGTGATGGAAGTGGATGTAAAGAGAAACCGAATTCAGCTGAGTATGAAGCAGGCTGTGGAGGAATAGTTTTGCAACATACTTGACTTTTTAGTCAATTTGTAAAAAGGCAGCTTGTGATTTTCCTTGATGTAAATCGTTTTACGATTATAGTGCTAATCTTATCATCTTTGCACTTTCTCAACAATAAAGTATAACCCACTGTGGAACTCGGAAAATACAATACCCTTACAGCTACACGCTACACTAGCGTAGGCCTATTTCTTGAAGACAGCGAAGGCGATGATGTTTTGCTTCCAATGAAATGGGTACCCAAAAACATTAAGGAAGGTGATGAGCTAGAGGTATTTATTTACCTGGATGGTGAGGAACGCCCTATTGCCACTACCATGAAACCTTTGGCCCAGGTAGGTGAATTTGCTAACCTCAAAGCCAAGCAGGTTACCAGCATCGGTGCTTTTTTAGATTGGGGTTTGGAGAAGGATGTATTTGTTCCTTTTATAGAGCAAGATGGTAGAATGCAAGCCGGACAAACCTATTTGGTTTATCTGTATGTAGATAAAATGACCAATCGTATTGCGGCTTCCGCCAAAATAAACAGCTGGGTAGAAAAGGAAGATATTGATCTTGAGCTTCATCAAGAAGTGCAGATATTGGTAGGAAACGAAACGCCACTTGGCTACAATGTAATTATTGATAATAAGTACATGGGCCTCATTTATGAAAATGAGATCTTTAGAAATATTAAGCCCGGTGACAAGTGTACAGCTTATGTAAAGCAAGTACGTGATGACAATAAAATTGATATAATACTGCAAAAGCCCGGCTATGCCAATGTAGAGCCCAATGCCCAGCTCATTTTAGATAGACTCAAAACCTATGACGGTTTTCTTAGGTTGAACGATAAAAGTAGCCCAGAGGAAATAAGTGCCGCCTTGCAAATGAGCAAGAAAACATTTAAAAAAGCGATTGGCGGATTGTTTAAGCAAAAGCTTATCACATTGGAAGATGATGGGATTAGGCTTGTGGCTCAGAATTAACCGCCTTCTGCAGAAAAGCATCTAGCTGATACATCTGATCTTGAGCCTTGGCCCTACCTGCCACAGCTGCAAAATAAAAGAAAAGAACTATGATAGTGCCCAATGGGATAAGCGCTAGCATACCGTATTCTCCCTTTAGCATGTATTGCGAAAAACCCAGAATAAATCCAGCTAAAATGGTGAGCCCACCTAAAGTGTAAAAGAACATAAACAGTGTCCAGATGGATGGTTCAGGCCCCATAAGCACGCGTACCAACGTTTGATCTTCGTTCTTTTTTTCCATACTTACATCCAATGTTGGGCTCCAAAAATGCTTATGCTCCTTAGGAAAAACCACGATAACATGCCCACTCACCGACCGATGCTGTAAGCCCAGTTTATTCTTCTCTTCATCTTTTAATGCTGCTTTTAGTCGGGTTCTTATTTCTTCAGAACTAAGTTTTGAATCGAACTTATATCTTGGCCTTAGCGTTACTTCACTCATTTACTTTATAAATTGAAGCGGGAAAGATAAAATTTTTGAATTGCTAATACTCTCGCTGCTCTTCCTCTTCTTCAAAAGGTTTATCCTCACTTCCCTACTCCATTTATTCACCTTACTTTTGCGGCCTCAAAATTTAGGCTATGATTCAGGCAAGCAATGTTTCCTTACAGTTCGGAAAAAGAGTATTATTTGATGAAGTAAACATCAAGTTTCACGGTGAAAGATGTTATGGATTAATTGGCGCTAATGGTGCTGGTAAATCTACCTTCTTAAAAATTCTGTCGGGTGAAATTTCGCCTACCAGTGGTACTGTAATCCTTGAGCCCGGAAAACGGATGGCGGTGTTAAGCCAAAATCACTCCGCTTTTGACGGTGAAACTGTTCTCAATACAGTTATCATGGGACATAAAGATCTCTACAATCTCATTCAAGAGAAGGACGCCATTTATGCAAAACCTGATTTTAGCGAAGCAGATGGAATTAAAGCTTCGGAGCTGGAGGAAAAATTTGCTGAAATGGATGGCTGGAATGCCGAGAGCGATGCCGCCTCCCTACTTAGTGGGCTTGGAATTGCAGAGTCAGACCACTACCGACTAATGAGCGATTTGGAAGGAAAAATAAAAGTACGTGTGCTTTTGGCGCAGGCTCTTTTTGGCAATCCTGATGTGCTAATCCTTGATGAACCTACTAACGACCTTGACCTTAAAACCATAGGCTGGCTTGAGGATTTCCTGCTGAACTTTAGAAACACTGTGATAGTTGTATCGCATGACCGTCACTTCCTTGATACCGTGTGTACCAACATTGCCGATATTGATTATCAAAAAATCAAGCAGTTTACAGGTAACTATACTTTTTGGTATGAAAGCAGTCAATTAGCGCTTCGTCAGCGCTCAGCTGCCAATAAAAAAGCTGAGGATAAGAAAAAAGAACTACAAGAATTTATCTCGCGCTTTAGTGCCAATGCTTCAAAAAGTAAGCAAGCTACTAGCCGCAAAAAGCTTTTAGAAAAAATAAATGTAGACGAAATTCAGGCTTCAAGCCGTAGATATCCTGCCATTATTTTCAATCAGGTACGTGAGGCAGGCGACCAAATACTGGAGGTAGAAAACCTTACTGCCCATTCAGAAGACGGTGAAGTATTGTTTAAAGATTTAAACTTTAAAATAAACCGAGGTGACAAAGTTACCTTTCTAAGTAACAATAGCTTAGCCATTACTACTTTGTTTGAAATTTTAAATGGAAATTTAAAGCCCGATAGCGGAAGCTATAGTTATGGCCAAACCATAGTAACCTCTTATTTACCAA
>JAUICR010000210.1 GCA_030427785.1 Bacteroidia bacterium
CTAACTGATAAATAATTATTTGGGAAATATGAAAAGTAGGATTATTTTTAGGGCACCATTAATCAAATAAACTTATTACTATGAAAAATGTTTATCTAAAAAATCTAGCAAAACCAATCACCCCCCTATTTATTAAGGAAAATCTTACTCTTGTTAATTCTAGTCTTTTCTCTCACAGGCCTGTATGGCCAAGTATGTACTAATGTATTTGCCGTGGAACGCAACCTAACACTTTGTGCCAGCAACATCGTAACCTATGTAGTATATGACGGTGGCGGAAATTTTGTGCAAAACATGCAAGTATCAGGAACACCTAGCGGAGTAAACCTAAATTCTTGGAATTTCAACCCTGGATCAAGCTCCATTGATGTTGATGTAAATGCCATCACAGATTATCACGGTTTTGGTGAAATCATTTTGGAAGTAATGGATCAAATGGGAAACACATGTTTTCTTACCGTAACAGTAGTGGAGTGTTGTGACAACACCCCTGGCTACGACTATCTATTTGTAAACGAGTACCTCCCACCAATCAATTTTTTTAATTCCAAGGTAATTTACTACGGAGATGTTACCGTAGAGAATACGGAATTTGACCATTGTGAGGTGCTTGGAGGCGTGGATGCTCAGCTTATAGTAGTTGACAGAATTTTGGGAAACTCATCTCGCTTTAGCAATCTTTGTGGATACAGATGGGATAGAATATATCTACCCAATGGTATTGCCACATTGGCCTTGGACAATTGCACCCTAGAGCACAGCTTACGCGGAGCTTTTACGAATGAACATGGATTGGTTGATGCGCAATCAAGCGTTTTTAACAACAATATGATATCTCTATATGTATTGCGGCATACTGCCGCCTCTGGCCCTTACAATGGATCCTATGTCAATCTTTCGGGTTGTACTTTTACAGATTTAAGCCCTTATACTGGGCTTGGCCAACACCCTTCATCAACAGTTTTATTAAGCAACTATAGAGGCTATGTTTGCTCCAACCCCAACTCAACTCTCTCCATTGGCGTCAAAGAATCTAACGGGGTACGAATAGGAGAAAGCATTAATACCTTGAATACTTTTGAGAACCCATTTAATAATGGTTTTGATAAATCACATATTGAAGTTGATGATTCTTACACCATTATCGAAAACAATGAATTCAGTGGTTGTTGCCAAGCCATCTGTAGTTATACTAATTCCAGAATACATGTAGGAGGCCTCGCTGCTGGGCAAAAAAATGTTTTTAACGATATTGGTATTAGTGCCGAAAACTCAGCTGTAATTGCAGAAAACAATGACTTTTATGATGATGCAGGTATCACGATGATAAATCCCTCTTATTTGAATGTGACATCAGGGTATTTAAATGGCGATCATTTAACCAATAACACTTTTTTTGGGCCTAATGGGCATATCGCTTATTTGGCACCAGGTAATAACTCTTCCTACTCGCGTATTTTTAATAACACCTTCTCAACTGATGGTGTCATAGAGGTAAATAACTTTACAGCTACCGGTGCAAAAAAACTAATTATCCACTCCAACACTTTTTCAAGTAATGGAAATATAAGGCTCTATAATGTAGATAATGCCGTAGTGGCCAATAACACCTTATCTATGGCTCCTAGCCACACACCCTCAGCTAGTGCTACCCCAGTGGCCTATGGTATTGATTTATTGAATGCCACAAATGCTACTATCAAATCAAACAGTATGACGCGGTATAACCGAGGTGTGCAAATAGCGGGAAATTGTGCAGGAACGCAATTTACTTGTAACACTTTAACCGATAACTACTACGGGTTTTACTTGGATGTATGTTATATAGATCATCAGGGGACTACTGGTAACACAACAGGCAATGTTTGGACTTCTGTCTGGCCAGGGGGCAGGCAATTACAAGGCACCGCAACACAACTTTTTTCGCCTAGAAAGGCTTGGTTTTATTCAACCTCAATCCCAAATCAAGTATTAAATATACTGCCTTCACCAATTGATAATTTTATCAGAAGAAGACCTGAGGTAAATATTAATCCTTGCACGGCTGTACCTAGTTTTAAAACTACAAACCCAAATGTAAGTAGCAACCAAAGCTCAGCTGATATACTACCAGCAGAAGTTGAACTCTCGGATTTGTCACATTCAATATCGATTTTCCCTAACCCTGTAAATGACTATCTAACGGTACAGATCCCAAAAGAGCTATTTGCTAAACAACTGATATTAGCTACCATTCAAGGTCAAGTAATCTTGACTGAAAGGATAGCCAAATCAGTATACGAAATAGACTTTTCGGGCCTTGCCTCTGGCACTTATGTCCTTCGAATCGGTGTACAGCACTATAAGGTTGTGAAGTAATGAGATTTTGGGCATACTTAATACTATTGTTACTAATACAAGGTTTTGGGCGTACTATGTATGCCCAAAACCTTGTTTATAATCATAGTTTTGAAAATCAAAGCGACCATTTCAATCAGAGCATTCCCGATTCTTGGTTCAACCCTCCCGGTTGGGACACAGCAGACTGGGGTATAATTGGTTTTCACCCCACTTCTCCCTTTTCCTTTAAGCCACCAAATAGCGTTGATACAGCTTGGTTTGGATGGAGAACATGCTATAATCGACTTCACACCACACCCTCTGCATTCGATGGACGTTCATACATTGGGCTTCACCTATACGATACCTTAATCTATACAAAGATCTATTATCCAGCTTCATGTTGTACAAGTGTATTTGATTCTTTAATAGACCGAGACAGCTTATATTCCTTCCCAAGAAGTTTTGCCTCAACTAAACTGAAATCTGGCCTGATAAAGGATACAGCCTATGTTTTGGAGTATGCTGTTCATGCAGATACCTATAGCCAATTTGGGCTAATAACAAAGAGCTTTGGGCTGATTTTTACCAATGATACCTTAAGATATGATGACTATTTAACAAATTCTTTGTCAAATGCAAATTCTCCTGCACGAGTTTATACCGCTAATGACGGATGGGCAAAAGTCAAACATAAAGTTATAGCTCAAGGAGACGAGCGATTTTTAAACATTGGAAATTTTCAGCAAGACGCTTTTTCAGCTTGGTCCTATCCATCTACTGATACTATATGTACTGGTTTTGCCTATTCCCCCTTCCAATATTATTTCGATGCCATTTACCTCTACAAAGCCACCGATACCGTTTTTCATGTAAACCTGCCTGCTGATACGGCTATATGCCCGGGTACCAGTTTTAATCTGCACGCCCAGCATGATGATGGCTTTAAGCTGGAGGATACCGTAAAAACCTTTGAGTGGAATACTGGTAGTACCGATAGTAGCATTACCGTAAACGGCCCTGGTACTTATTGGGTAAAGGTTACTTACAACCAGCGCTGGTGGGATAGTGATACTATTGTGGTAAGCGAAGTGCCGCCTTACTATACAGGCCTATTTGCTGACTCTACTATCTGCGATGATAAAACCCTACGCATACAAGTACCCAATATACCCGGCTACACCTACCGCTGGAGCAATGGCAGCAAAAGAAATTATACCGAGGTAAGCGATAGCGACCAAGTAAGCGTAACCGTTACCACCCCCTGCGAAACAGTGATGGACACCGTACAAATACATCTAAAAGACTGCACCCCAGATGAACCTGAAATATTTGTACCAACAGCCTTTACGCCCAATGGCGATGGGCTAAATGACCTTTGGCTGATATATGGCTTACCGCCCAAAAACGAAGTACAAGTGTATGACCGCTGGGGTCAGCAAGTATATTACAGCTCGCCCTACGAGCCGTGGGATGGAATGGGCAAAAACAATGAGCCGCTACCCTTGGGCATTTATATCTACAAAATCACCTTTAGGTACTACCCTGGCATTACTGTAAACCAAAGCGGCTGGGTGAGTATTTTGAAATAAGGTTTACCCAAAATCAATTTTTGACCACAAGACCAACCTTTTAGCCCAAAAGTCGTTATTTTGCCGCCTGTCTTATAACGGGCGACTAAAGGGGATGTTTACAACTATTGCAAGGATAATTTTAAGAAACAGGATTACCATGGTGGTTATTCTGTTAGCAGCTACTGCCTTCATGGCTTATCAGGGCAGCAAAATTCAGATGAGCTATTCTTTCTCAAGAATACTTCCTCTTACCGATAGCACCCAAATGGCCTATGATAATTTCCGCCAAACCTTTGACCAGGTAGGAAATCAAGTAGTGCTCTCTGGCGAAGACATTAACGTATTTTCTACCGAAGGCTACAAAGAATGGAAAGGCTTGGAAAATAGCCTTGATACCATTTTTGGAGTTTCAGGAGTTTTATCGCCTATTAGTGCATTTAACCTTGCCCGAAACGATAGCACCGGCAAACTAATGGCTGTGCCATTTAGCGAGCATTACAATGCCAGCAATGCCGATAGCCTTGGCCTGCTCTTTGGCTCACTCCCCTTTTACAAAGGGCTGCTATATAGCAAAGATGGCCGTTCGCCAATCATGTTTGTGCAGATAGAGCGCGAGCAACTTTACACCAAGGATATTATAAAAATTATAGAATCGGTAAAGAAAATTGTGGCCGATTTTGAAGAAACCACAGGTCATAAAATGCATGCAAGTGGGCTGCCCTATTTGCGAATGGCAAATACCAAGAAGGTAAGCAGCGAGCTTTTTATCAATGTTGGAATTTCATTGCTTGTTACCACTTTTATCATGTTCCTTTTCTTAAGGAGCTTTAAGGCCACCCTTATAAGCATGCTAGTGGTGATACTTGGGGTGTGTTGGTCATTTGGGTTAATCTCCATTTTTGGATTCAAAATCTCTATGCTGAGTGCCCTTATACCTTCTCTTATTATTGTCATAGGGGTGCCAAATTGTATATTTCTCATCAATAAGTTTCATGCCGAATACAAAGGGCACAAGAATAAAATACTGGCCATTCAGCGCGTTATCCGAAAAATTGGAGCCGCTACTTTACTCACCAATTTTACTACAGCACTAGGTTTTGCTGCTTTTATTTTTACCGATAGTGTAATCCTTCACGAGTTTGGTATCGTAGCCTCCATCAATATTATGATGGTGTTTGTTATTAGCATTATCATTATTCCAGTAGTGTACAGCTACTCTAGCCGCCCAAAAAAGCGTCATTATGTACACCTTGATAAAAATTGGCTCAGCGGTTTTATAAACTACCTCACCTATCTGGTGCAAAACCAAAGGATGGCTGTGTATGGAGTTGCCATTGTACTTACTGCATTGGGCTTATACGGCACTACGCTGATGGTGGCTACAGGAAATTTAAGCGAAGAGTATAAAAAGAACGACCCGCTACTTATCGACCTCCGATTTTTGGAATCCAACTTTGGCGGTGTTGTTCCATTAGAAATTGTGATAGACACAAAACGCGAAAGAGGTGCCCAAAAACTGAGTACAATTAAGAAAGTAAATGAACTTCAGGAAAGGCTGACTGAAATACCACAATTATCAAGATCCTTATCGCTGGCAGATGGGGTAAAGTTTGCCAAACAGGCTTACTACCGTGGCGACTCTTCCTTTTATTCTATACCTACCAGGCAGGAGTCTAGCTTCATTTTATCTTCATTACCCGAAAAGAATAGTGACCTCAATTTGCTTTCTTCGATGGTAGATTCTACAGGGCAATTGGTGCGC
>JAUICR010000211.1 GCA_030427785.1 Bacteroidia bacterium
TTGTTACTTTCACTATTAATCACCTGAGAACCTGGAACTGTATCGATAGATGGATAAGGATAAGGCTGACCTATAGCGACTGGCAAGGTAAATGTACCATCTGCTGGCACTCCGCCTGTACCAGTCCAAGTACCTGATTGGTTGCTTGGCGTAACTACAGTACTTTTTCTCCATGAGGTATCTGATACACAAACGCTGTCTGAAGCGCATCCATGCTCTACCTCCATACTAAAGGAGAATCCACCTTTATCGCCTCCACGCTTCAGGTTTCTCACTACCACTATTACTTCATTAGTACCTGCACTAAACATGCTAAGGGGTGGCGCTATTAAATAATCAAAAACATTCGGTGGCAAATATGGCTCGTCTACTGACAATCCATCATAATTTACAGCGTGTGGATCGTTTTTCCATCCATCTTTTGGCATTCCGTATTCACCAGCTACCAACACTCCGTTGATGTAAATTTCGGCCATGTCGTCAACATTTAATCTCAAACGAGCCACTTCAGAGCCAGACAATAAATCGAACTCTTTTCTGAAGTAAGTGATGTTATTGGTAGTCTTTAGAACCTCTGCGCCTGTTACCGCATGAATACTTGGCCATGGGTAGGGTTGACCAACCGTGGCTGGTACCGTAAAGGTTCCTGCTCCTGGCAGTACGCCTGCTACTCCTGTCCATGTACCCGAATGAGTAGAAGGTGTAGTAGTTGTACTCATCATCCAAGTGCTATCTGTTACCAACTCTAATAAGCCTGCAACACAGGTATCTCCACTTGCCGTATCTGCTTTTACAGTAATACAAACTGAAGTAGCTGTTGAAAGAGCCTTTGAATCCTCGGCAGTAAAATGAATTACGTGAGCTCCAACATCTCCTGGACCAGGGGTCCAACAAACCATCATACTATCTGGGTTCCCTCCAGCTGAAGGATTACTAGGAGCAGTAATAGCCCCTAAAGGCACACCCACTGCTGTAATATCAACAACATCACCAGAATCGGCATCCCAGGCTTTCACCATGAAACAATGGGCTTCACCAACTTTTAACTCAATACAGGGCGCAGGTAAAGGAGTTACGAGGAAATCAAACATAGGTGGTGTACTAACAACACTAGCCGAATCCACTATTTCAATAATAAAATCTACAATGGTTTTAGCCCCCATAGGATCTTCAATTGCAACCATTACATTATATAGAGCCCCAGTACTTTTACCAACTGTTGGGAATGTGGCAGTACCTGTAGGTGACACAGCAAAACCAGCAGCACTAGTTCCTACAGTTTCACCTGATGTGGCTAATCTAAAAGCAAGAGGATCGGCATCTGGGTCAGCAGCAGGAATTGCAAAACTAGCACCTGCCAAGCCTTTCCCTAATTTAACGATTGGAGGTAACGCTGTTACAGGTGACTCATTACCCGATGCGCACGAACTTACTTTACATTCACTTCTGAAAGAACCACCGCCATTATTAGCAAGCGCGCCAATTCTACAGCAAGAACCATAATAGAGAAAGTGCTCTACTGATGAAGAAGCAAGAACGAAGGTGTGCTTAAAGGTTCCGAAAAACCAATCATCTGGAACATTAATAGACGAAGCCACTAAATACATCGAGACAGTTGAAATTGCTGGACCTGCAAAAGAAGACCCTAGAATTAAAGTCCCGGAAGAAGAAGTGCCAGTGTCTCCAACAACGGAAATGCCTGATCCTACCGAAGAGCTTAAACGCCAAGCCTGATTTACAGTTACTTCTATAGCGCAGGCTCCTACCGCTCCAGCCGGAACCGGCACAAACTTATAGCTGATCGATCCATATCGATAATGACTTGCTTCTGCGACCGTAGCTGAGAATAAAAAGATTAGCGCTACACCGAGCGCGTTAATTCCATTACTCAGACGAAAACGCCCAAGCGAGGAACAAAAAGACATAATTTTTGATTTCATAGTTAAGGATTTTTGAAATTAGATGAGTGAAAATACAATTTATTAGTGAGTTTTCTATAACGTATCCCATTAATTAAGAGTAACATAAAATTTTACACCGATGAAAAAACGCGTATTAACGAAATTTTAAGCACCTAAATATTGGCCCTAAGCGCCTCATCCTAACCTCATAAGTGCTTTTAAAAAATCTTCATTTTTTATACAGAATCAGGAAATACTCTAAACAAAAAAGCGGGTGCAAGAATTACTCTTACACCCGCTAATCAAATTATTAATTAAGTTCTAAAACTCTTTTGAGCCTTATTTCTTAAGAACTTTTGCCGTATGAACAGACCCTAAAGTATTTACTTTGATAAAGTAAACCCCAGCAGGGTAAGATTCTAAATTCACTTGAATTTCATTAGAATCTAACTCAAAGCTTTGAAGAACTTTTCCATTCAAATCTAACACTACAACGGTTCCAGTTGTTTGAGTAGAAGCTAGCTCAAGACTAAGGTTAACCCAACCAGAAGTTGGATTAGGATAAACCTCTGCGCTTAACTCTTCAACATTTACTTGAGGACTAGCACCAGAAGACTTCTTAATAACTGGAGAGCCACCCTTATCCATATCCATACGGAAAGAGAAACCACCTTTGTCTGGTTTAGAAGTTCTGTTTCTTATCGCTAACACGATATCGTTAGTTCCTGCATTTAAAACGGTGTCCATATTTACAGTAGCAGCATAATCAAACATGTCGCCACCCATATGTCCATTGTCCACAGTACCATCAGCTTTGAAAAGAATATCATGATTTTGTGTTCTCCAGTTTGCTTTACCCATATCTTCTTCTCTGGCTAATAAAACTCCGTTGATAAACACCTCAACGTTGTCATCCATAAACATTCTGATTCTGGTATTCACACCTAGGTGATCTACTAATTCAAATGTTTTTCTGTAGTAAGTAACTCCACTTAATGAAGAAATAACTTCACTACCCGGTACAGTATATAGGTGATTCCATGGGTAAGGCTGACCAACAACTACTGGCAACGTAAATGTAGCAGCAGCAGGAACAGTACCCACACCTGGCCAAGGATACATGTTAGAAGTAGCAGTAGTTACTACAGTGCTCAACATCCAGGTGCTATCAGATACACAGCTATCAAGGGTACCACACAGGGCGCTCTGGTATGTGTAATCTAAATCCATTAGCAATGAGAAACCACCGCGGTCTCCTGGCTTATTGTAGTTACGGATAACCACAGTGATTGTGTTCATTCCTGGAACGAAGATAGAACTCAAAGAAGTAGCAGTAGTGAAATCAAAAGCTTCGCCACCAGCGTTAGGGTTAACAATACTTCCGTTTGCCATAAACGTAGCGTCAAAAGCAGGGTTCTTAAAGTTGGTTCCTAAACCATTGTATTGTGCAACCACTAACTGACCATTTACATAAATCTCAGTATGATCATCTACGGTCATTTTGATATGAGCAGCTAAATCGTCAACACCATTAAGGTTTACCTTCTTTTGGAAGTATGTAACGTTATTGGTAGTCTCAATTACTTGTGCACCGTCAACTGAATCAATAGATGGGAAAGCATAAGGCTGACCCACCATAGCAGGAATACTAAAGGTAGCATCTGCTGGTAAAATTCCGCCAATACCTGCCCAGTGACCTGAAAGGTTAGAAGGAGTAGTAACAGTGCTCATCATCCATGATCCATCCGACACCAAGTTAAGAGAACCAGGTAAAGTACATCCTGGAGTAGCAACAGTGTCATTTACTGTGATAGTAAAATATTGATAAACAGAACCTGTATGGTGGTGATGAATATCTTGTCCTTCTAGTGTAATAGATCCACCCAAATCACCAGGTGCAGGCGTACCACTCAACAGACCGGTACCATCACCATTATCAACAAAGTTTAACCATGATGGTAGGCCGAAAGCGTACATATCAAGAGTGTCACCGTAAGGCACATCTTTATCATCTAACTGTACGGCATAAGAATACAACTGATTTACAGTAGCTACCAAAGTAGGAGTGGTAGTAAACATTGGAGGTGTGTTGATTAACTGAGACACTTCATGTACAGTTTTCTCTCCTAACTGATCTTCAGCAGTAAAGAATACGTGACGGTGTCCCCAGTCTCCTGGCTGAACAATCCATTCGAACATTCCCATAGTTGGGTTTGCTAAAGGTGTAGGTAAAGGTGTAAAAGATGCCCCTGGGTACAAAGGAATTTTACTTCCATTCATCGCTTTTCCTTGTACTTTATTAATCACAACTGAATCGTTAGGGTCACGATCTGAGGCCTGTACCATAAACTTGATAGTATCTCCACAACTGTAATAGTTATGAACTCCCATGGCTGGTGTAGGCGGTACGTCAAACTCAGGAGCTTGGCTTACAATAATAGATACCGAAGTAAACGTTTGTGTACCATTATTGTCCTGGGCTACAAAGTTTACTACAGAAGTACCAAGGTTAGCATTTGTAGGAATCCAAAAGAAAGAAGTACTATCCGGATTACCACCAGGGCTATTTGGAACAACTGCTCCAACAGGAATACCCACAGCACTGATTTTTACATTATCAGCCACATCTAAATCGAATGCCTTTAGGTCAAACTTTACGGTATCACCTGGACGAACATTGTAAACAGTTCCGTTATTAGGGGTAACCGAATAATCCCATACTGGAGCATTAGAAGGGGCTACTATTTTAATTAGGAAATCAAGAACAGTTTTAGCCCCAGCAGCATCTTCTACAGCAACTTGAGCTTGATAAAGACTTCCTACAGTTTTACCTACTGTATTATACGATGCTAATCCATTAGAAGTCACGGTAAATCCTGACAACGGACTAACAGCAGTTTCTGAAGACGTAGCTATTCTATACGTTAATGGATCGCCATCTGGGTCCGTTGCTGGTATTAAAAAAGTGGCTGGACTTTGCCCTTGTTGTAGATTTACAATAGGGGCAATTGTTGAATTAGGTCCATTGTTACCATTACCAATGGTAATTACGGCTTCGCCTCTATAGTTTCCATTCGGATTATTTTTTAGAGCTCCAATTCGGCAACATGAAGACTGATACACGGTGTAAGAACCAGCAGTAGGAAAAGTAATTCTCATGGTGGTTGTACCATAAAACCAATCTTCTGCTATATTAATAGTAGTTACCGTTAAATTAATTGATCGTGATGACTGCCCAGGTATAACAAGACTACCAGTACTAGCTGTTCCTCCCAAAGTTGGGTTGAAGAAGGTGTACCTCCACGCTTGTTGAATAGTTACATCCACCGTATTTGGCATACCTGGCACTGTTTGCCAGCTCATATTACCATATCGGTAATGGGAAGCTGAAGCCACCGAGCCTATTGCTAGCAGCACAACGAGAGCCGCTGCTTTAAAATTTTTGATTGTGTTAGGCACACCAATAAGTGTCCTAACCTTAGATAAGATTTGTAACATACATTAGAATTTAAGTTATGAACCAAAAGTACAACACTAGTAGATTTTACACTAGTGCAGTTGACCTATAAATCAGGCGCTTGGTCGATAAATTTTAAGAAAATGAGCGTTTTCATCAAAATCAATGGATTATAGAATCAAATTTTTAGCTAAAACTGTCGGGTAATGAGGTATTAAACCAAAA
>JAUICR010000212.1 GCA_030427785.1 Bacteroidia bacterium
AGATTTTGATGGCATGGTTAGAGAAGGCGAGGCTTTAGCTGAATTGCACGACCAGATTGTTATAAAATTACCTATGATTAAAGATGGCGTAAAAGCGTGCAAATATTTTTTAGAAAAAGGTGTTAAAACCAATGTAACCTTAGTGTTTTCTCCTGGTCAAGCTATTTTAGCGGCCAAAGCTGGTGCTACTTATGTATCTCCATTTATCGGAAGATTAGATGATATATCTACAAACGGTTTGGCACTTATTGAGCAAATACGCATGATATATGACAACTATGGTTATGAAACGGAAATTCTAGCGGCCTCAGTGCGCCATACCATGCATGTAATAGAATGTGCTGAAATCGGTGCGGACGTAATTACGGGTCCGTTGAGCAGTATAGTTGGCTTGCTGAATCACCCACTTACTGATATTGGTCTTGCTAAGTTTTTAGAAGACCACAAAAAAGCTAGTCAAGGTTAGATTTTTATTTCTTGCCTTTATAATTCGGGCTCATACTGCTACATTTGAAGCAGTATGAGCCTTTTTAGAATTCGATAATTAGTAATTACAATGTATTAGCAATGGCAGAATTAATAAAAATATACCCCGAAAACCCCAACCCAAAACAAATAGCCAAAGTAATAGATGTACTGAAAAATGGTGGTGTAATCATTTACCCTACTGATACTGTATACTCATTTGGTTGCGATATTACCAAAACTAAGGCGGTAGAACGGATAGCTAGAATAAAGGGCATCAATCCTGATAAGGCAAATTTCTCTATCATTTTTTCTGATTTGTCCTTCCTCTCTCAGTACACCAAGAGAGTGGATACCCCTACCTATAAAATTTTAAATAGAGCTTTACCAGGACCCTACACTTTCATTCTTGAAGCTAGTAATGCCATTCCTAAATTGTTTAAAAACAAGCGAAAAAACATTGGTATCCGTATTCCAGATAACAATATTCCAAGGGCAATAGTTACTGAATTGGGTAACCCAATAGTAGCCTCCTCTGTACACGATGATGATGAAATACTGGATTATACAACAGACCCTGAGCTCATCCGCGAAAAGTTTGATAAACTGGTAGACCTAGTTATTGATGGTGGATTTGGAGATAATTTTGCTTCTACCATCATAGACATTAGCAATGGCGAACCCGAAGTATTAAGAGAAGGAAAAGGCAGCTTAGACGTGCTATGAAACTAAGGACGCTACTAATTGCGCACGCCCTACTTTTTTTTATTCTTTCTATCATAGCCATTTTTACAGAGGGTACCGGGGGTGGTGGAGATTCGCTAACACATTACTTTATTTCAAAATCAGCATGGTCTTCGCCCTCCTACTTTCTTGATTTGTGGGGCAAACCATTTTTTACACTCCTCTCCTCTCCATTCGCACAATTTGGTTTTGTAGGTATCAAGTTATTTAACACCATGGTGGGTGTACTTAGCTCACTCGTTACATGTCTTGTAGCCAAAGAGCTTAATAAACCCTACTATTGGCTCATCCTGCCAATTGCCTTTGTATCGCCTGCCTTTTATGCCTATACATTTTCTGGGCTAACCGAACCATTGGCAGCATTGCTGGCCATTACAGCAGTTTGGTTATGTCTAAAAAACAAAATAGCATGGGGCTTTATACTCGCTTCTTTTTTACCATTTGCGCGCACCGAGGCTCAAATATTCTTGCTTTTCTTTTTCATTTTTGGAGTCATAAATGGCCACTTCAAGCAACTTCCGCTATTAGCTACATCCTACATCCTTATCTCTATTATAGGATTATCTATACACGATAATATCTTTTGGGTGTTTACTTCTCCCTATGATAGCGCTGGCTCTGTATACGGACATGGCCATTGGTATCATTACCTCGAACGACTTAAAACCATGATAGCCTGGCCAGGCATTGTATTGGCGGGGTTGGGTGTCCTTTATTTTATAAAAAAATGGCTCATGGATAGAACTCAAGAATGGAAGCAAGAGCCTTGGTTAATTCACGGTTTATTCTTTTCCCTACTGGTTGGGCACAGTATAGTGTGGACTTTAGGTATTTATGGTAGCGCTGGCCTTGAAAGAACATTAATTACAGTATTTCCGTTTTTGTGGTTAATGATTTTAGATGGCATATTGTTTAGCAAAGTACTTGTTGAATCATTTTACAAATCGGCTGGAAAATGGCTTATAGCAGGTATTCTTATTTGTCAAGCAATATTTACCTGGCAAAGCCCTTTTACCAAATATTATTGGTACAGCATGGTACAAGCGGATAAAGAGTACCGCTATTTTAAGAGTGAGGTAGCCAGCTTTATTGAGGAGGAATTTCCAAACGTTACACAATTTGTAATGGACAAACCCGATATGGCGCTCGCATTGAATAGCAATTTTATGAACCCTGAAAACAGATTGAACTGGAGTTTGTACCACAATGCCGACCAAGTGGACTCTGAAATATTATGGCTTTATGATAGCCATTATGTACCTGTGCAGTATGGTATTACATTAAGTCAAATTGAAAGCGATGGACTGTTGAAAGAACTAAAGCGATTTGATAGCCCAGATGGTTGGACTTACATCGTGTACCAAAGGCTTTAATACAATTCGCGATAAGCTGCTCCAATATGCATTGCAATATCGCTAGCTAAAGCTGATTCTTGTGAGGTGCCTAAGCCTGCCAGTACACCTGCTCTCGAATGTAAATAAACACCCAATTTCGCAGCCTCTGTGGGTGCATAGCCATTAGCTAATAAAGCGAGTAATAAACCGCAGAGTACATCTCCACTTCCGGCAGTAGCCAAAGAAGCATCACCAAAATCAGAGAAATAGGAATTACCATCGTTATCGGCAATTGCAGTGATTGCATCCTTTAGGACCACCGTTACCTGATAATCCATCGAGAATTTCTTTAAACGCTCTAGGTAATTATGTGGTAAGTCAGGCTCGCCAAGCAGCCTTTTGAATTCGCCTATATGTGGAGTAAGGATTGTACCCTGTGGAAGGAGCTTTAACCACTCTCTGTTTGCGACCAGAATATTCAAACCATCAGCATCTATCACCATAGGACCATTCCAATGGGTAATAGTCTGCTTCATCATTTGGATAGCTGGCTCACTGGTGGAAAGCCCGGGCCCGATAGCTAGCGCATTATACTTATGTGATAAGGCTCTAAAATCATTGTTATCTTCTAATTGTACACCGTCCAATATCATGGCTTCTGGAAGCAAACTATGAATCACGTTGACCGCTGCAGGCGGACAATGTATTGTAAGCAAACCTATTCCTCCCCTCATTGCAGCAGTGCCTGCCAATACACATGCACCTATCATTCCTTGGCTACCGGCAATTAGTAGCCCATGGCCATAAGTTCCTTTGTATGTAAACTTTTTTCTTGGTGCAAATATGTTCTGAACTTCCTCTTGCAGCAGGTAGAAGTTGGTGGATTTCACCTCCTCTAAAAACCCTGGATCTATTCCTATATCAATCACTTTCATGTTTCCGCAAATTCTCGCGGTATTTGCATGTACCATGCTAAGCTTGGGCAACTGCAGTGAAAGAGTGAGGTCAGGTTGCAAAACGAAATTTAAATCGTTATTGCTATTATCATCAGCAAATAAACCAGTAGGTATGTCAACGGCAATTTTATACATCTCCCACGAGTTTACTGCAGCTATTACATCTTTTAAAAAACCATCTAATTTTCTGGATAAGCCTGCTCCTAAAATGGCATCAATAATAATAGTACCTGAGGGTGGTTGTTTGAGTTGTTTTGTAGAATTTATGTGAGTTACGCTTATTGCGTAATCTTGTAACTTACTGTAATAGTGCAGATAGTCTTCTGAAGACGTTTCACTATGCTCTATTATTAACACCTCTACAATAGCCGCCCAGTTACTCATATATTGAGCCATACAAAGGCCATCTCCTCCATTATTTCCCTTACCACACAGTAGTACAAAATGAGTTTTGGGCACGAAATGCAACCTTAAATAATCAGCCATATTCCTAGCTGCCCTATCCATTAATAATACAGACGAAATTGGCTCATTGGCTATAGTAGCCTTATCTGATTCTCGAATTTGATTGGCTGATAAGATCTTCATGAATGACAAGCACTTGCTTTATTATGGATTTACTTTGATCGTTGTAAATTACATAATCTGCTAATTCTACCTTCTTTTCATCGGGCCATTGTTTTGCCATTCGGTCCTCTACTTCTTCCCTCGAAATTCCCGATCGTTTCATCACTCTTTCAATTCGCATCTCTTGAGGCGCGGTAACTACTACTACCTTATCACATGCTTTATAGGCTTGGCTTTCGTACAATATTGCAGCCTCTTTTATCACGTACTTCGAGTCTTGTGTGGCTACCCAATTTTTAAAATCTCGACCAACGGCTGGGTGAATAAGGCCATTTACTTTGGCTAGTAGTGTATCATCATTAAAAATAAGCTTGGCCAAAAAAGGTTTATTTATTAGTCTATTTTCATCCAATACATCAGTACCTATAAGAGTTTGTAATTGATCTTTTAATTCATCATCAGTATCCATTATTCGCTTAGCGGCACTGTCACTATCGTAAATAGCAATACCCAAATGGGCAAAGATTTTCGCCACTGTAGTCTTGCCACTACCAATACCACCTGTTAGGCCTACTATCATTTCTTTATCTGAATATATTCTACTTGCCTAGGTTCAAAAATCAGTTTTCTTACATGAGTACTGCTTGACTCTACCTGCACCTTTAGCAAACTCGACATGCTGCTATCGCTTACATTACTACAATCCACATAGGCTTCAAAATCTGCTTCATTTACCAATGAATAATCTTCAATAGAAACTTGATATTTAACTTTTACCCGGTCAGGAAAAATGTTTAAAGTATAATCATCATTTACAAACCTCGTGTAAATTGGAATTTCCACCGTTCCTTCCGTTAGTGTCGTGTATTTAATTTTTACTGCAACTTCAGTTTCCTGCAATTCTAAGTTTTTAGGAGCTACTAATTTTAACTTCAAATTTTCATCATCCAAGTCAGGATGTAGTTCAGTGGTTTCAGTAAAGATAGAATCTACTTTTTGTAAATCTTGGCCTGCTCCCACTATCACTACTGAGTCTGGGTCAAATTGTGGTGCCGAGTAAAAAGCTTTTTCCTGGCTAAAGTTCCTTTGATAATCTAAATAAACCTTTACTTTTTTTCTTTCTACCTCTTGTAGTTTCAAGTATACTATTTCGGGCGAAATAGACACTACTGTGGTATTGTCATCAAATATTTCTTCAATTTTTGACCTGCTCTTGTCCGTGTCCCAAAAATATTTTCCACCCTCAGCACTTAGGTTTTTACTCAAATTAACTGAAACAGGCTCTAGCACCCGCAATTGGTACTTTAGAAGATCATAACCATGTGATCTCACTTTTACAGTAAGTACCTCCAATGGCTCTTCGGTTAATTTTTTCCCTTCTGGCAAATCTATATAGCTCACTGGTATTTCAAACTCGGTAACATATCCTTCATTCGAAAGCTTAATTAGAAACCATAGAAAAATAGAAAGCAGCAAGAATAGAATTTTGGCTGAGTTATTTCCTTTCAGCAACCTAT
>JAUICR010000213.1 GCA_030427785.1 Bacteroidia bacterium
ATCAATTTATTTGCCTGAGCCACGTTCACGTCCGAAGTGTTGCCTTCTTGGGCAGTACAAGCCACCCCTATCATCAATGGGAATAAAAAAACCAATAACTTTTTCATAATATCTATTCTATTTTAATTGCATTTGCACATCTGCTATTCCACCGCCATTGCTCACATTAGTACAACCATTTTGTTGTAAAAACTGCAATACGCTTCCACTCCTATTCCCCGAACGACAAAAAACCACCACATCACATTTCAGCGCTTTTATTTCTTCCATGTGTTCTGGCACATCAGCCATGGGAATATTCCTTGCTCTATCTATGCATTCTTCTGCCACTTCATAGGACTCTCGCACATCTATCAGCTGCGTAGAAGGGTCATTTATTATCTCATTTAGCGATCTCATTCAGTACTTTTTAAAATTCGCGACAAAAATAATACTTATTGATTGAGCCATTTCTCTCGCATCTCTTTTTGTGCCGAAGTAGGACTCTCTATGGGAGTGAGTAAATGGCGCTCTGTATACGACTCGAGTTGAGTTTTAGCCGATAGTTTGTGAGTTTTGAACTCCCCATCTCCCTTGGGCCTTGCCACTACCACCACCAGCTTATCGCCAACTTCGGTATTATTATAAAAATCTGAGATTACCTCTGAGATATTGCTCAGGTCTAATTTTACGCCATTAAAAGAAACTATTTCATCCCCTTTTTCCCAGCCAAGTTCTTTACCAAATTCATCCATTTCAGAGATATCTTCAATACGAAGGCGACCAGTTTCAAAATTGTAACCAAAGTCAACATTACCTACAGTTAACCTTTCGGCATCAAACTCTTCGATATAAAGTACCCCTACCATTTCCAACAATTCAGCAAAATGAAATGTTTCGGCACCTTCAAAATGACGTGCAAAAAATTCTGCTAGCTCCGGGTAGGTATGATCTACAATAATCTCGAATAGCTGCGCGTCAACAAAAAAGGTGTCTACGCCATAATCTTCTCCCAAATCCATTAGCAAATCAATAAGACGGTACTCTCCATTAGACAGGCGCAATAATTCAAGATCCAGAGCCATACCAGCTAGAGCTCCTTTTTGATAAAAGTTTTGATACTGATCTTTGAGAAAGCTTAAAGTGTACTTACTAGCCACCGTAAGTGGAATTCCTGCATCGTAATCATCTGCCGAATGCATCTTTTCGTTTATCACATCCAAAAAATCATCAATACTATAAATACCCGATCTTACTTGTACCAAATGCGAGTTATACTCGGTAACCCCTTCGTACAACCAGATGTGTTCAGACATTTCGGGATCCATAAAATCAAAATCGGCAATCATTTCGGAGTGGATACCCAATGGAGTGATAATGTGAAAAAACTCGTGTGATGTAATATCTCTTACTCCATCGTAAAACTGTGCCCCCTCAAACTCTGGCATATAAAGAACGGTAGATGTTTGATGCTCTAAGGCTCCATAGCTAGTACCTGCTTCTGACAAAGGCACGGTGTAAATAAGAACCGCATATTTTTCTACTGGCAGCTCACCGCCCAAATAGTCGGCAGCAGCGTCTAGCACCTTGGTGATATCTTCTATGCACTTTGCAGCATTTACCACTTTAGCCGGGCTGTACACCGAAACCAACACTTTCGCTCCTCCTACTACATGGCTGGCGGTATCGGGCACATTATACATAATGGGATTATCATGCAACGTAAAGTAATTTACAATACTGTAAAAGTCGCTGCTATCACCTATTTCGCCTTGCAGGGCTGTACTTCCGTAAAACCCCTCTGGCTTAACTACCGTAAGCTCAAATTGAAAATCCTTATACCCATTGAGGTATCCAATGATTCCAAAATTGTTCAACAAAAAAATATCCTCATCAAAGCAGGTTCCGGCTGGTTCAAAAATGTCTTTGGAGTTTTCATCATCAAATGTGTCATCTACCCAATAGGTGATTTTATACAACTTCTTGGCCTGATATATTCTCCATCTATTTAATCCCAGCCGCTTTACTTTTAGCTCCTTGCCCATGGCATCTATGGCTTTCAGGTCGCTCACCATCTTACCATAGTTGTGCACATCATAGGTACCGGGAATGATGCGAGGTATATGAAACTCAACGCTGTCCACAAAAAGAATAGGGCTTACAAACTCTACCGGAATCTTATCGTCTTTGTATTTCTTAAGGTTTAGGAAAACTTGATTTACATTTTCATTTTGGATGGGCTCAAAGGCTTGTGCATTCAATACCGTAGTACCGACAATAAACAGCGCTATAATTTTAAGAAACTTCATAAAACTTAAGGGGTAAATTATTCATGTTTAAGTGTACTCACCGGGCTACTGAGAGCCACCTTATACGAATGATAGCTAACAATAATATAGGCTAGCGAAACAGCCAAAACCGATGAAGCCGCAAAAATAAACGGATTAAGGCTAACTGAATAGGCAAATCCTGAAAGCCATACATTAATCAACAAATAGGCCAAGGGCAATGCCAACAGCACAGAAACCAGGATAAGTTTCAGCATGTCTTTAAAAATTAGATTTACCATCTGCATCACATCAGCGCCCAGTACTTTTCGTATCCCAATTTCGCGGGTTCGGAGGCTTATAGTAAATGATGCCAAGCCTGTAAGGCCGAGTAGTGAAATGAAAATACTTAAATAGGTAAGCAATAGTATAAGTTTACTCTGCCGTTGCTCTTCGGCATATAGTTTTTGTAAATCTTTATTTAAAAACGAAAATTGAAATGGGTTTTTGGGGTCAGCCTTACTCCATATTTTCTCTACCTCAGCTATAGCCCTGCTTAGGTTTTCGCTATTGAGCCTAATGTGCATGGTACCAAGGTTTGACTCTTGCAAGAAAAGCACGGTAGGCTTTACAGCATGATGCAAAGAATGTGAATTGAAGTTCTCAGTTACTCCAACCACCGTTCCTTCATATATTTCCTGGCCATCTTCATCTAGACCCC
This sequence comes from Bacteroidia bacterium, assembly GCA_030427785.1. Taxonomy (GTDB): domain Bacteria; phylum Bacteroidota; class Bacteroidia; order Flavobacteriales; family Schleiferiaceae; genus Owenweeksia. The sequence continues at coordinate 2,968 of JAUICR010000213.1, forward strand.
ATTTCATCTTTTTCCCAATGGGATCCTTCCAACCCATTTCTTTTACCAACTGCTTATTTACCAGCAGTTGATACTCTTGTGACAGCAGATCATTTGCATTAAAATCTCTCCCCGCCACAATATCTATCTCCATGGTTTGCAGGTACTCCTCTCCCACCATCATAATGTCTACCACATCTTTAGTAAACTCTCCATCGGCATTCTTCTCTATACTAAGGGGTGCTCTATCTACATTCCCTCCGGGCACAGAAAGAGCCGTGCTGGATGCCAGCACATAACGGCTTTTCTTAAACTGCTCCATAACCTCGGGTATTCTCTTGGCAATCAAAGTATCTTGAATGGGAATGAGTAGTACATCCTCTTTATTAAATCCCAAGTCTTTGGTGCTCACATAATTCATTTGCCTGTACATACCTAGCGCTGTGATAACCACTGCTACTGATACACAAAATTGAAATCCCACCAAAAAACGCCTCATTCCCATCACTTGCTTGGTACCATGAAACCCACCGTGGATAGCTACTAAACTTGGCACCTTGGCTAGAGTCATAGCCGGATACCAGCCGCTAAGCAAGCCCACTACCAATGCTAGACAGAGAGGCAGCCACCACAGAGGAGAAAAGCGAGAAAAGTCAAGGGCTAAATCTTTGCCCACCACAGCATTGAAGGGGGTAAACTCTAAAACCAACTCTACTAATGAAAAAGCCAAAAACAGTGCGATAAGGCTCAGTACTAGAGACTCCGAAAAAATTAATAGTCTTATTTCATTTTTACTGCCACCTAATATTTTACGTAAGCCCGCCTCTTTTATTCGAAGCATACCTTTGGCTGTAGCCATATTCACATAATTAATACAAGCCAGCAGCAAAATCAAAATTCCTATTGCCCCAAAGGCATACAAATAAGCCCGGTGCCCGCCCGCTCTATCGTACTGTAATTTATCTCCATAATGAATATCATTAATCCGGGTTAGAAATACTTTATAATACCCACCAAAATTTTCACCAACAGCCATCATGTATTTGGTATAAAAACTATCAAAATCTGCATATAGTCTCTCTACATCTGTGGGCTGTTCTAGTTTTACAAAAGTGTAGATATTGGTATACCATAGCGTACTCATATCTTCTTCTTTGGTGTGGTTTTCAAAAAAGATACTGTGGCTAAGTACAGCGTCAAACTGATGATGTGTATTTGCCGGTTGATCAGCAATAACCCCAGATACGGTATAATCGTGATTATTGGTACTTACTACTTGCCCAAGTGGATTATCATTTCCAAAATACCTTTGAGCAAAAGATTGTGAAACCACAATTTGTTGTGGCTTATTGAGTAAGTTTTCTTTCTCTCCTTGCAAAATCTCAATATCAAATACCCTAAAAAAATTGCTATCTGCCACCGCTACATTCTCCTCATAGTTCTCAATGCTACCACACCTAAACAGTACATTTACATCTATATGATGCAGGCGAGTATAGTTCTTCATGTAACTAAACTCTTCGCTTAGTAAAGGCCCCAACCCTAGGCTGGTTCCGGCAAAGCGTTCTATTTCGTTATTTAATTTATACTCCGATTGAATACGATATACCTGCTTGTAATCATTCAACGTGGTATCGTATTTCAATTCGCTGTAGAGGTACAGGAAAATGATAATGCTCACGGCCAAACCTAGGGCTAGACCAGTGATATTAAGAAGCGTATACTTTTTATTTTTCATTAAGCTACGCAAGGCAAACTTGAGTCTGATGCTAAGCATGTAGCAAGTTTTTCTCAGACACTATTTGACCGTCCATCAGATTGATAATCCTATTGCTATAGGCTGCATCATTCATACTATGCGTTACCATAATTACTGTAGTGCCTTGCTCATTCAGCCGGCTCAGGCTTTCCATTATTTCATTTCCTTGGGCCGAATCTAAATTACCTGTAGGCTCATCTGCCAAAATAATTCGCGGTTTGGCGGCTATTGCTCTTCCTATTGCCACCTTTTGTTGCTGACCACCAGATAGCTGATAAGGAAAATGCTCTTTGCGATGTGCTAGCGAGATTTGATCTAAAATTTGCTCTACCCTGGCCTTTCGCTCTTCACTAGCTACACCCAAGTATACCAGCGGCAACTCCATATTTTCAAAAACCGTGAGCTCTTCTAGCAAATTGAAATTTTGAAAAACAAAACCTACATATTGATTCCTAACTGCTGCTTTTTCATCTTCACTAAAGAACTTAACAATCGGTGATTTCCAATTGCCGTCATCCTGAACACGAATGAATGCCAGGCCTCCAAGCCCGCATTCCTTAGCAACATCCGTCCACTGATCGATCACACCCGCCGAAACACCGGCAAGCCCCTTGGCATTAATCGCCTTTACGACACCGCCTGCGCCGAGAACAGATGCAAACACCTTGAATTGTGTCGCGGCAAACGCCTCACTCAAATCCTTTAATTCCAGGTCAAACCGCAAGTCCGGCTTATCGCTGCCAAAGCGGTTCATCGCATCCCGATACGTCATGCGTGGAATCGGCGTTTCAATCGCGCCGTGTCCAGATACCTCCATCACCTTTTTCAACATGCCGTCAATGATGGTGTAGATGTCTTCTTCATCGATAAACGA
>JAUICR010000363.1 GCA_030427785.1 Bacteroidia bacterium
AGTGCAAACCTTGGTGCTAGATGAAGCCGATAAAATGCTGAATTTGGGTTTTAAGAAAGAGATGGATGAAATATTTGCGCTGCTGCCAAAAAGGAGACAGAACTTACTTTTCTCCGCTACTCTCAACCCCAATTTAGAAAGCATAACGGGCGTATTACTTCAAAATCCTGATGTGATACACATTGCCCCTAAGGAAGACCATATAGACCTTATTAAGCAAAGTGCTTATGCTGTGACTAAAGAACAAAAGGGGCCACTACTGCGCTACCTTATTAAAAAAGGTGAAGGACAGCAAACCCTCATTTTCACTTCTTCTATCCATCAAGCCAATATCGTAGAAACCAAATTGAATAACAACAATATCAAGGCAAAAGCCATTCACGGTAAAAAAAGTCAGCAGGCAAGAACTGAAACCATGAACAGTTTTAAGCGTGGAAAATTGCGGGTACTAGTTGCCACAGATTTGCTTTCGAGAGGTATCGATATTGAGTTTTTGCCTTGTGTTATCAACTATGAATTGCCACGATCGCCCAAAGACTACATCCACAGAATAGGAAGAACAGGCCGGGCCGAAAACCCTGGCGAAGCCATATCCCTTATCACCCCTGACGATCTGCATCATTTTAAGGTGATTCAAAAGAAAATGAAAAAACGTGTTGAGCTTACGAGTTTAGATGAAACTAAAAAACTAATTGATAGCATAGGGAAAAACTAATTTCTCTTTCGGCTCCATTTCTAAATTGAGGAATGCTTTGCTTATCAATATTTATTAACATTCATTTTACCACCCTGTACAGAAAATCTACTTTTGCAGCATCAAAAAACACAAGATGGCTGATATTCAGGAATTAGAAAAAGTAGCTTCACAGGTAAGACGCGATATAGTGCGCCAAGTACATGCCGTACAGTCTGGCCACCCAGGGGGTTCATTAGGTTGTACCGAGTTTTTAGTAGCTCTTTATTTCAATCAAATGAAGCACAACCCAAAGCCGTTCAGCATGGATGGTATAGGCGAAGATTTATTCTTTCTTTCTAATGGGCATATTAGTCCCGTTTTTTACAGCGTATTAAGCCGTAGTGGATATTTTGAAGTAGATGAGCTTAATACTTTCCGAAAATTAAACTCAAGATTACAAGGCCACCCTACTACCCACGAGGGTTTGGAAGGTGTGCGTATTGCTTCAGGCTCATTAGGCCAAGGTATG
>JAUICR010000214.1 GCA_030427785.1 Bacteroidia bacterium
TCCAGAAATTGCAATACCTGTAATACTTATAGAATCGTAAACTCCCGTTTGGAATAATCCGCTCATTGCAATCGGGGTTTGAGCTACACCATTTACAGTATAATTTACTGTAAAGCTAGTAGCACTGTCAGAACCTTGGTTCAATACTTCTACAATAATATCTGTAGAGGTACCACAGCTAGCACCGCCATTATAAATATTGGTAATGGACATATCTGGTCCTGGAGGAGGAGTAAATTCAAACGCGCCCGGGTCAGGGGTAGAAGTGCGCAGCACTCCATCAAAATCAGTTGGCACCATACTTAGCACGTTTGCCCCTATATTATTGAAATAAGCTGCACGTGGAGTATAATCATCGATAGATGGATCTACGAAAAATGGATCGCCTGAGGCGCTATTCTGATCGTAAGCGCTGCTGTTTACTGCTTGCCAATCAGTAAAGGTAGTTTGGTTTCCTGAATAATACCCAAAGTGGTTACTTCCTGTACCTGCTTGTGGCATATAATAGGCGTTGTTATCTACATCCATTACATTGGCCGTAGTACCCAAGTATATCAAGTAATTAAGACCAGAGGTTCCTCTATCCACATAAAGCATATTGTTCTTAAACTCAACTCCTGTAGCGGTACCAATTTGGTATATAGCCCTAGTTGATCCAGTACCGGAAACACCTGGAGACATTTGAGCCACAGTATTGTGATAATACCTCCAATTATCTGAACCATTATTGTATAAATAATAACAGGTACCACCATTATCGTTACCCGAAATCAGGTTGTTCGATACAATCACTTCCTCTCCTGTAGCCGCATCTGAGCTAAAGCTGTAAATACCGTAAAAAGTACCTGTGCTACCCGTTGCTTGGGTATACATATTATGAATCCAGTTTCCATCTATCACAGAGTTCTTTTTAACATAACCATTGTAAATGGCGTAAGCTGTACCAACTCCCAGTCTATTTTCTCGATTGATATCATTACCTCTTATTACCATGTTATCTTGGTAATAATTGTAGATACCATAATAGTAGAAATCTGAAATAGTGTTACCTATAAATTGATTTCCTTCTGTACCTGTGCTAGAACTGATACCATTATGACGAATACCATAATAACCGCCAATTATTTCATTATTCTCCAATAAATTGTAATTACCATTATCTCCATAGCTACTTGTAGATGTGGGGCTGTTGCTAAAAACAACATTGGTAACCAACGAGGTAGTTACGTCTGTACGCAACTCCAACTTACAATTGCGAATAATATTGGAATCTGCCTGCCCCATAAACTGTAGCGCAAACTGGCTAGTAGATGCATATCCTCTAATATTCAAAGAATCTATAGTAATATAATTTGCACCATTCAACATTACTATCGCATAATTTCCTGCCGAACCTGAGTCTATAATTGACTCACCATTACCATTTATTGTTAAGGTATTGGTAGCCGATATCCCTGTCATGTGGTTAAACTCAACTTTTTCGTAGTATGGACCTGAGCCTGCTACTACATTTACGGTTACCGGACCACTTACACCACAAGTATTAAGGGCAAAAGCAAGTTGATCAAATGATACATAATTGGTTGCCGAAGGTGGCGCCAATTTATTGATGGTATAAGTACCTGATGCTGTAGATAAACAACCTGTAGTAAAGGCTAAAGGACCTGCAAACACACCAATATCAGCAGGGCCACAACTATCTGCTAAATACACATCATAATCGGTAGTAGGATTTAATCCCGTAAGGACTGTAGAAGTTCCTGTTCCTGTTTTTCTAATCCCGTTTCCTTGGGTAAAACCTAAAGGACCGTATTCTATTACATAACCAGCACCACCCAAGGCATTCCACGAAATGGTAGCGGTAGTTCCAGTTATAAGGCTTGCTGTCACACCCGTAGGAGCCACTAACCCTGATTGACGAACGTCTGTCACAGTATCATTTGAAGTTACTGTATCAGTGGCACTATTTGGTGCTGAAGTCCAAACTGAAATAGTATAAGGAGTAGCCGCTAAGAAGTTATAGCTTCCTACAGTTACCTGAGCCGATACCTGTCCTAATCCCCCAATTGTATCCAGGGTCCCTGTCCAACTAAACGGAGTTTGAGTAACACCGTTCACGCTCCAGTTTACCGTAGCACTAGTTACTTGATTAGTACCATAATTTTGCATAGTAGCAATAACACTGCGTGTTCCTGCACAAAAGTTATTAGGGGCATCAATAGAAATAACACCAATATCATTACTAGCTCCAGAACTCAATGGTGTAATAACAACCACTCCATCGCCAGTATTGGCTCCTGCAAGGTTGGTTGGGTTATTTCCAGAATTAAAGGATCCACCACCACCTCCTCGGTGGGTTGTAGCGTTCGTGTTGGTTTGGCCACCTCCACCACCGGAGTAACCACCACCGCCTCCAGAGCCTCTCCAGCCTGTGGACATAGATCCACCACCTCCACCAAATCCTCCGGGGTACTGCAATGAACCACAAGTGGTAGCTAGACCACCTGCTCCACCATTCAAAAAGCTATAACCAGACTCAGGCCCGCCTGTAGCACAGGTTCCGGTTCTTTCACCATCAGTGAGAAAACCTCCACCTCCACCAGCACGATTGTTTCCGCTAGATACAGCTATGTTTCCACCATTTCCATTTACTCCTCCAATTCCAGAACCATTTGCACCGTTTCCGGATTGACCACCTGTAGCGGTAGTACCATCACAATCTGCATGGGCTGTACCAGGGTTGGCACCACCGCCTCCTGCAATCAGCAATGGTGTTACTTTCTTTCCAAAGGAAGTGATGTTTGTAGAACTAGGATCTTTGATGGTAACAAAGGAACCTCCACCTCCGGTGGCTGAACCATCCAAAGGATCCATTCCTTCTTGACCAACAATGATAAATAAGGTGTCGCCTGCAAACAGTGAGAACTCACCATACATAGATGCACCTTTTCCTCCAGAAACACCGCCCCCTTGGGCACCAGCCGCTTCTATTCCATAGTAACCACTTTGTGGTACTACCCAATATTGTACTCCGGCATTTGAAGTTACTTGACCAGCCAATGAGGTACCAGTGTAGGCAGTATTTAAATCTGCTTGAGATGGGCCAGTATTCCCTGTAGCTCCACCTGTTTCAAAGGTGTAGTTCAACTGACCATACGAAATCGTCCAGCACGCAAGCATACCGAACATTAGTAAAATTCTTTTCATATAAATGAAATTTTAAATTTTGGGATTTACGAAAAATAGGATTGGCAATATAGTTAAAGCAGAGCCCTATTCAAAATCTTTTGCTCTTATCAAAGGGCAACTTGTTGAATTTAACCCGCATATAGTATAAAAAATTCACTGGCTTCCAATCGGTTAGCAAACAGGTAATTATTTTTCGTTTTTTATTCATTCCGAAAAATGGAAATAAAAAAACCCCCAAGGCCAAGCCAAGGGGGTTTAGTCACTTTATAAGTGTTATTTGCTTATTCTATAATAAGGCGTCTTACGGCTGTGTATCGGCCATCGCTTACCTCTATCATATATACGCCTTGCGCTAGGTTAGACACATCCAAGCGGCCTTCGTACTTCACAGAAGTCTTCTCTTCGCTTACCTGCATCACGGTCTTACCTGAGATGTCCATCACTCTTATTTCTAAGTGATCGGCTCCTTCTAAGCTCAGCTCAATGTTTAGCACATCGCTTGCCGGGTTAGGGAACATAATCATATTGTTTGACAACTCATTTTCGCTGAGGCTAATATCGGCCACCGTAATGGTGGTATCATCACTTCCACAAGCGTTGGTTACCGTTAGCTTAATGGTCTTGGTGCCTCCACTGGTGTACGGGTGTGTTGGGTTTACACCGGTGCCGGTAGTTCCATCGCCAAAGTCCCAAGCATAGCTGTTGCCATTTCCGGTACTTGCACTTGCGTCAAATTCTACTGATAAATTCCAACCTGGTGACATCCAGCTGAACGATGCTACTGGCGCGCCAATGTTTCCGGTACTGAAGGGGTATGGGCCGCCTACGGCTGTATCGCCTCCACAAATGTTGGCTACATATACATCGTATGTTGTCATAGCACTGGTACCGGTTATAGTATGCGTACTATCACCTATCACCAAAGTACCTCCTGTAGGCGTTCCTCCGGTAGCAACAACGCTTACTATAGCTGAATCGGCTGCGCCTGTCCAGTCTACTATAACACTATCACAAGCTTCTATCGTAGGTGTTACAGTAAGGGGTGGGTTACACTGCCCTGGAAGAGCAACAATCACTACTACTGTATCGGTCATCGTACCGCAAGGGGTAAGGAAACTAGCCACGTAATTATAAGTACCTGACTGAGAGTATGGGCCTCCTACTATCATAGGTAGGGTATCTATTATAACACCATTCAAGGTCCAAGAAAAACCACTTACACTACCTGCTGCTGGTAATGGAACACTACCATTAAGCACATTTGGATCTTGCTTTTGGATTGAGGTTCCTGAGTTAATCCAATTGGTACTGCTATTTACGTCAGGCCCTTCCAATCTATTTCCACAAGTACCACTACCTGATGGGGCAGTTCCACTCCAATCAGCAGCTGTTACGCCTGAGGCAGCCGGGAAAGTATAGGTATTGTAAGCTACAGCGTCCATAATATCTGTACCATTCTTAATAATATATCCTGAGGCTGTACCTGAGCTAAAGCTTGTTGTAGACGAGCCCGTTCCATTATATAAGAAATTGGTTGGACTATCGGCCGTTGCTCCCTGCCCTGTCATAATTACGGCAGTTCCCGCTGGACTAAGCAAAGTACCTGGCAAGAAGGTATGACTCTTAACCATACTACTGGTATTCCAAATCTCTAAGGTCAATCCTCCAATATCTGACCCTGGTACACCCGTAATTTCTATATAATCATCTGCTGTCAAATACGTTGGCCAGCCACCTATCATAGCTCCATTACTAGCACCTCTAAACTGACATATTTCAGTAATAAAGAAATCTCCGCCACCTAAGAAGGGTGACTTCGCTTCCATCGGCACTGTATCGGTCATATTGGTAATGAGCGTAACTGTATCTGGCAATACTTCCCATACTGGGTATACCGTAAAGTTTACGGCCGTTACTAAAGTATCGTTGATTGCAGCCAAATTATTAGCACTTGGCTCTATATAAGCTGTAAGGGTGTAATTACCTGGCACCGAAAGATCTATTGGTGTTCCAATTAAGGTCATTGTAGCCAGAGGCCCCAAAGTACCGGTATTCACAGTAATGGTTCCATTCGTATTTACAGGCCCAGTTACTTCATACTTAGCTATCAAAGGTGTGGTAACAAAGTTAGCTGCAGTACCGATAACATTCTGTACATCCAAGGTAATAGTATCGTTCGTTCTTAAACACTTCCCATTTTTGCTGAACGCACCGCTTATCAAAGCTAAATCCTCGGCCACTGGTGTGTATTCATCCGCGCCTATATCTACTACTGTGGAGGGAGATTGTGGACGCGTTTGCCCATCAATATCCACCAAGATACCTA
>JAUICR010000215.1 GCA_030427785.1 Bacteroidia bacterium
GAGGTGGCAGCTCAGCAATATTCCTTTAAAAAAATAGGCCTTGAAGAAGGTTTGCCTTCCAATCGTATTAATGATTTTTTGCAAGATTCCAGAGGATTTTATTGGCTTGCTACTGATGGGGCCGGATTGGTGCGGTATGATGGTTTTGAGTTTAAAACGGTAGAGGTGCCATCCTCTAGTTTAAATCCACTGGTTACCGCCTTAGCCGAAGATAGCTCAGGAAACATTTGGTTTTGCAATACCAATGCACTGATTAAGTACAACGGTTTAGGGTTTCGTCATTATTATTTGCCTGTGGCTCCGGATAGAATTTCGAGGATATTACTAAATCCTGAAGGCGAAATATTTGTAGCAGGACGTCAAAAAGTGTATCGCGTTGCGGCCTCTGATACGCTTGAGGTAATTCCTAGTCCGGAGATTTCACGAATTAATGATATAGCTTGGTATCAAAGAGATTTGTGGTACGCAAGCGTAGATGGGCTGTATAAAAACCAAGAGAAATTTGGCGATGGCAACTGGGCTAATTTTGACGTAGATGGTGAACATTTGCTGGTGGCAGGTGTGCCGGGATTGATAAAAGTAAGTGATGAAGGTTTTGATACAGTCAGCACAGTTTCATCACAGTGGATAGATCATCGTGTTAATAGGCAAATCCGCTTATCCCGAAACCAACTTTTTGTGGATGACGATAAAAGTACCATTGCTATAAGTGTGCAAAACGGACTCACCGATTCTGATTTTGACGGCTGTTATATTGATGAATCTTTAATGATTTGGTTGTACTCCGGCAAGGGTCTTTTGAAATTGGAAAATACAGGGCTACGATTATATGGCGAGGAGTCTGGATTGATTTCCAAAGTTCATTCGGTAATGATAGATGATAATGGAAATCTGGCTGCCGGAAAATCGAATGGGCTTAGTATAGTAGAGGGCACACAAGTAAAGAATGTAATTGGCTCTGAGTTTCCGTATGGGGTAATCCTCAGCATGGAAACCTACAATGGCTATACCTGGTTGGGTACCGAAACAGGCCTGGTTCGTTATGACGGAAATCGCTATCAGAAGGTAAACTTAAATGGGGTAAACGGTATTTATGTTTTTTCGCTAAAGGCTAATGCCGAAGGGTTATGGATAGGAACCAGTGCGGGGCTTTTTAGCATACAGGCTAATAAAGTAAGTAATGTAACCATGGATGAAGGCTTGCCCATGGGAAATGTTTTTAGCATTTCGCAAGGGCTAGATGGTAGCCTGTGGTGTGCAACTTACACGCAGGGATTTATGCTAAAGGGGGCTAATGGTTGGCAAAATATCAGAAGACTTGGCGATGTAAGTTTTGATAGTTTGCGTTTTAATGCATTTACCGCTATCAGCGAATCTGAGATTTGGGCTTCCACTCTTACCGAAGGTTTATTTAATATTAAATCTTCAGGCCACAATATCATTAGCCCATCGGCTCTAGGGTTTGCAGAGATTCAATCTTTGATAAATGATGAAGATGGCAGGCTATGGGTAGGGAGCAACAAAGGAATAAGTTGGATAGCAAAGAGAGAGGGCGAGTTTAAGATAAATCCATTAAGACCTACCGCTCGGCTAATGCCGGATGGGTGTAGCTCCAATGCTATAGCTTTAAAAAATGGCATATTACTGCTCGGAACCCCCAAGGGCCTTTTGTCATTATCTACAGCTCAAATATTGGAAAAGAAGGTAGATGCTAAAATTGCTATTACGGATGTAGAATTATTTTTTGGGCAGGTAGAAGGTTTGGAAAACTATGCAGAACATTTACGTCCTTTTACATTGGCTCCTAGCAATTTGGAATTACCGCATGGATTAAATTTTTTGAGCTTTACCCTTGCAGGCTTAAGTGGCTATCAGCCCAACGAGTTGGTGTATCGCTATCGGATTTCGGGGCAGGCAAGCTGGACCTTGGCAGGCAATAGAAGGGAGGCTATTTATTCCAACCTCAAGCCCGGTTCGTATAATTTTGAGGCGGAAGTATCGCGCGATGGCGAAAACTGGAGTAGCCACAAGGTTTCTTTGCCATTTGTAATAAACCAGCCGCTTTGGCAGCGATGGTGGTTTATTGCCCTTATGGTATTGTTTGTTGCCGGAATAGTATTCACGTATTTGGCGGCAAGGGTCAAAAGAATCAATCAAAGATTGCGATTGGAGAACAGTTTGTTGGAAATGGAGCGCAAGGCGCTGAGGTTACAAATGAACCCGCATTTTATATTTAATGCCTTAGATTCTATCAGTAGTTTCATCTTTAAAAACGACCCAAAACAAGCAGTTCGCTATCTCAACAATTTCGCAAAATTGATGAGACTGACACTTGAATCATCTATGGAGCATTTTCATCCTGTAGAGACCGAAGTGTCTATCCTAAAGAATTACCTTGAACTGGAAAAACTAAGGTTCCAGGGAAAATTTGAGTATCAAATTGAAGTAGACGAGGAAATTGATTTTGACATTGGGATACCCCCCATGTTGATTCAGCCTCATGTAGAAAATGCCATTTTGCACGGATTGAAACCGATGAAAGAATTGGGGCATTTAACCATACGGTTTATCTTAGAGGATAATTTGCTAATATGCCAGGTAGAAGACAATGGTATAGGCAGAGAGAAGGCCAGAGAGCTACCAAGTAAAAAGGATCATAGAAGTATGGCTACTCAAATAAATAAGGATAGACTGCGCGTGTTAAAGCGTGCAATGGGTGGTGATATTGATATAAATATTATTGATAAAAAAGATCCTACTGGAACACTGGTGATAATAAAATTACCAATAGAACACATTTAAACGTAAAAACTGAAATCATGGTAACAGTTGTAGTAATTGATGACGAGGAAAACTCAAGAGATTCATTAAAAGGAAAACTAGATTTATTTTGTCCGGAAGTGGATGTAGTGGCTGAGGCATCGGATGTAGAAAATGGATTGATAGCCATTACCGAGCATAAGCCAGATGCCATTTTTTTGGATATAAAGCTAGCTGGCGAAAGTGGTTTTGATTTATTGGAAAAACTACAAGCTGATACAGAGCTTAACCCCGAAATCATTTTTATTACAGCTCATGATGAGTTTGCCATTAAGGCGATTAAATTTAGCGCACTTGATTATTTGCTAAAACCCATTGACCCCGAGGAATTAGTGAAAGCGATAAGAAAAGTGGAAGATGAAAAAGGCTTACCAAGAAAATCCGGGCGCATCAATGTGCTGGTAGAAAATATCCGTCAGGCCTCTGATTCTCCTAAGAAAATTGTAGTGCCTACATCAGATGGAATGCATGTGATAAAGCTGAGCGACATAGTGCGGCTAGAGTCTAGCAGCAACTATACTACTTTTCACTTAAATAATGCCAAGTCCTTACTGGCATCAAAAACTTTGAAAGATTTTGATACCATGCTCTCTAATTACAATTTTCATAGAGTACATAAGTCGCACTTAGTGAATATGAATTTTGTAAAAAGGTATGTGCAAACTGATGGGGGCTATTTGGTATTGCAGGATGAATCGAAAATACCGGTAGCAAATCGCAAAAAAGAACAGCTAATGACTACCCTAAAGAGCTTATAGGTCTTTGGCTGAATCTAGCACTTTGTTTTTTAAAGTGTCCTTATAAGCAATTACATTTTGCATAATGCTGGGATTGGCAGATCCTATAATTTGGGCTGCCAATATTCCGGCATTTTTTGCACCATCTAGGGCCACTGTTGCCACAGGTATACCACCAGGCATTTGTAATATTGATAAAACAGAATCCCAGCCGTCAATAGAGTTACGAGATTTTACCGGAACACCAATTACGGGAAGCGGGCTCAAGCTGGCTGTCATACCTGGTAAATGTGCTGCACCACCAGCACCTGCTATGATCACTTTGATTCCTCTGATATGGGCGGTCTTGGCATAGTCATACATCAAGTCGGGCGTACGATGGGCTGAAACAATTCTCATTTCAAATTCAACGCCTAATTCCTTTAGCACATCTGCAGCCTCCTGCATTATAGGCAAGTCAGATTTGCTTCCCATTATTATTCCTACTTCTATATTCATTTTATCTTGAAATTACTTTAATAGAACTTTTTACTCGCCTCGCAATATTTTTGGCAATAGCCATGGTGTCAGCACATATGGTGATATGACCCATTTTTCTAAATGGTCGGGTATGTGTTTTTCCATATAGATGCACATACACCCCCGGCATAGCCATCACCTTCTCTATACCTTTATAATACACGGGGCCATCATAGCCATCCTCTCCTGTTAGGTTTACCATTACCGAGGCTTTGCGAGAGTTCATATCGCCTAGTGGCAGATTGAGTATGGCTCTTAAATGCTGGTCAAACTGGGACGTAACGTTTCCTTCTATGCTCAAGTGTCCGCTGTTGTGCACCCTAGGTGCTACCTCATTTATAAGTAGTTCGCCCCCTTTGGTCAGAAACATTTCTACTGCCAGCAGGCCAACATGATCTAGTTGTTTTACTACTTGCTCGGCCAGTACTTCGGCTTTATAATGAATCTTTTGGCTTAAGGAAGATGGAGAAAAAACATATTTGACAAAATTTCCTTGTGGGTGAAACTCCATCTCCACAATAGGCATACTTTTTATTTCTCCACTTTCTGAACGTGCTGTTACTACAGCAATTTCAGCTTCAAAATCAATCATATCTTCAATCAATCCTTCTACATCGGGTAGCGATTGGATGTCCTCTTTTGTTTTTACCACTTGTACACCTCTGCCATCATATCCTCCGGTTGCTGCTTTCCATACAAATGGCGGTTTGATGCCTTTTTCGGCAATAAGCTGGTCGCGTTCTTCACTATTTTTAAAACTAAAATAGGGTGCAGTAGGGATTTCATTTTTTACATAAAAGCCCTTTTGTACTACTTTGTTTTTAATAATATCTAATACGCCTGGTTTAGGAAAAACTTTCATGCCGCCTTGTTCCAATTCGTGCAAGGCTTCGGTGTTAACGTTTTCTATTTCTATAGTAAGTACATCACAGCCTTTGGCAAAATCTAATACAGCTTTTTTATCGGTGAGAGAGCCTACCACAAATTTATTGGCAGCTATGCGTCCCGGAGCCTCAGCAGAGGCATCCATTACCTTAGTATATATATCGTATCTGCGAGTTTCGGATAGGAGCATTTTACCTAGCTGTCCTCCGCCAAGTATTCCTAGTTTAAAATCTGATGAGAAATAGGGTTTTGATTTAAGCACTTTTTATACGATTTGGGTTGTCAATTAATTTTACTTCAGCCAGTGCATGCACCATATATTCACGCCCGTTGGCCATGTTTACACATTTATAGCGTTTTCTCAGCTTGGGTCCTTTTTTAAAAACTTTAGTATCGTTTATTTGAAACAGCTGCCCATGTTCTACCATCTCTACAGTAATATGGTCTTGCAACGGTTCGTCATATTTTTTTAAAGTACGATATAGCTCAAGATCCGTACAGCTACTAGCACGGCCTTTGTTGAGGCTAGTGATTAGCGTATTGGCAATATCAT